>JASEHN010000325.1 GCA_030018715.1 Thermodesulfobacteriota bacterium
GTGATTTTTTTTTGTTCAGATAGCGGGGGAAGAGAAAAAATTAATGCCTTGATACTTCTCTTTGAAATTTCTTTAAAGGTACTGCCACTTCCCATTTTCTCAAGTTCATGTTTAAGTGATGCCATTTTGTAAAAGACAAACCAATTATAAGCTCTTTCATTACAGACCAAATTGGCAAAACCCTGATTTGTAGCCATAGGCTTCGTATTAATTGCACTAGCGCCTATGGTAGCTCTGCTGGTTAATAAAACAGTTCCTACTGGTAAAAGCTTCGTCCCACAAGAGGATAATCCTTCGCGTGTAATCTTTTGTTCCGTATCTGAGATTTTTCTTCCCCGGAGCTTTGTTATGTCTGTTGGTGTCACAAAAGGAATATCTCCCCCCCAAAACTCTTTCCTACTAGTTGAAGGTGTACTACCTCCAATAACCTCACATATATCACCTAAGCGCACTATTCCCCAAGTTTCTGGTATTTCTCCAATTTCTGCTTTTTTGAATTTCTTATGCCCGATGCCACGGGTGAGAAGTCTCCGCATCACCCCTTTTTTAGCCTCTTTAATCTTTTCAATAATCTGGGCCGTTTTCTCAATCGCCTCATCCACAGTTGTCAAAATTTCCGCGATCTTTTTTTGTTCGGTAAGAGGGGGTAGAGAAAAGGCTATGCCTTTTATACTTTTTTTTGATACTTCTTTAAAAGTGCTACCGCTCCCAAGCTTTTGTAACTCATTTTTAAGTGAAGCCATCTTATAAAAAATAAACCAATTGTATGCTCTTTCTTTGCAAACCAAATTTGCAAAACCTTGGTTTGTGGCCATGGGCTTTTTGTTAATTGCACAAGCACCTAGCGTAGCTCTGCTAGTCAGTAAAATCGTTCCCACCGGTAAAAGGTTCGTTCCGCAAGAAGATAATCCCTCAGGCGTAATTCTCTGCTCTGTATCTTTGATTTCACGGCCATCAAGCTTTGTTATGTCTGTTGGGGTAGCAAAAGAAATATCCCCGCCCCAAAATTCTTTTCTATTAGTTGAAGGAGTACTCCCCCCTATAACATTACAAATATCCCCTAAGCGTACCAAATCCCAATCTACGGGAATCTTGCCAACGGGCGTTTCTTTATATTTAATGCCTGCTTTTAAATTTTTAATTTGTTCCATTGTAAACCCTACAATTTGATATTACGGATTGCCGCCAAATACTTTGATCATAAATTCTTCAATGGCCATCTCATACTTCTCGGGTTTAACATCCTTTCCCGGGATCGGAGGAATATCCAATCCGCTTTTTAAAAATTCATTCCCAATCTTTTCCGTAGAATCACGAAGTTTGGAGCTCCTCATATAATCACTAATTCCTTCTTTGGTTATTTCATTCAGGGTAGTCCAAACCTCCCATAGAGCGGAATAAAGAGCGATCCAATCAACCCAGATGGGCTTTTTAATTTCGTTAACACTTCCCCTGGATAGAAATTCCCACCACCGCTCTTGGGATAGCCAATACTCGATTTTACGCTTGCCTGTTACCCGTGTCAGCACCAACCCGGACCGGGAAAGGTCGATCAACGCATCCTGCGTCCCCCGGACAGACAACCCGATCGCCTTGGCTACCTCAGCCGGATGCCCGCCATCGTGAGTTAAAAGATAAACCAGGCACTCTGCCCTGGAGCCAACCCCAAAGAGAGCCCTTAATAAAAAACGTATCGTGCTCTGAGCCGTAATTGGTACTTCCCGCGTCAACCCCCGAACTTTTATTTCAGGACGATTGAACCCGCAGGAAAGGAAGGAAAAATCTGCTTGATCTGATACAGGGTAAGGCTTTCCGTCCTTATTGTAAAAAAGAGGCTGGGCATTATTTGAGTCTTGCCACATTTCAGGTTTACAAAACCTTGCAAGATTTTGCCATTTCCTTTCGCCGCTTTCTTGTACCAAAAACCCTGCAACGGCACCGGTTAATTTAACCGTCATTCGATCTTTCTTTCGAAGAATCCCTCGTAGTCTTTGGATGTCAATCCACCGGCCGTTGACCACCAGCCAATCCAAAACTTCATCAAAAAGCCGTGGTTCATACCGACCCATCTCAAGAGAAAAAAGAATCATGGGCTCCGGATCGATTGTCCAGAAATCCCCAGCTTTGGCTTCTCCCAATACGCCGAGGGCGGACCACTGGCGCCAAAGAAAATTGAGCATATTTTCCAAATATAAATCCCTAAAGTCTTTCTGCGACATCCTCGTAACCCATGTAGCTTAATACTTTCTTGAGGCTTTGTCTGTATCCTTCGGATATATCGTGGGTCATGGACCACCGCGCTGCTTTTTCCAATTCTTCAGTGCCTGGTTTTAGAGCCAAAAGATCATCAAAGTGTTTTCCAGCTCCTTGGTCTGCCGCGGCGTAAAGTTTAAAATGTATTTGATCATAACGGCCTAAAAAATGAACGATAAGTTTCTTTCCAAATCTCCTTGTTATTACCCTTTCCATGATTCCTTCGGGGAGGCCCAAATCCACCGCCGAGGCCGGCCCGGCATTGAGCCAGTTCTCGGGAAGGTTAAAATCCCGGGCTACTTTCTTTGAGGCCTCAAGCAATACTGGACGGAGAGGATCGGCCTTTATAAAAGTTTTTTCGCCCTTTTTATTCCGATTTACATAAGCAAGGACATCTACATCTTTCGTGGCCCTCTTGATAAAACCCAAGACATTGAGAGCCGAACCCCCACAAACCAAAAGCTCAATAGGTTCTTGAGCCAAACTGTCCAGTTGTTCTCCCAGGGCGTTTAATACCTTTTCAATATCTTCACGGAGCATTTTTAAACCTGATAGCCCAACTCCTTTAAGAATTTTCTCATTTTTTCTTCTGTAACCATTCGCTCCCTTTTTAACTCTTTCAACTCATCCAGGGCTTTCTGCACATCAATGGGTTTTTCCTCCTCAGCTACATCGATATACCGGGTGATATTGAGATTGTAGTCATTGGCGCGGATTTCATCCAGGGAAGCTGATCTGGAATATTTCTTGATCGCCTTGTATTCTCTGTAGGCTTCAACTATTTTGGCTATGTCTTCCTGACGAAGTTTATTCTGGTTTTTTCCTTCTAGGTAGTCATTGGCGCCGTATAAGAAAAAGACTTTTCCTTTCCTGTCTTTGGTCTTATTCTTGTTCAAAATAAAAAGGCAAGCCGGAATACCTGTTCCGAAGAAAAGGTTGGGAGGGAGCCCGATGACAGCTTCCAATAGATCTTCTTCCAGAATGCCTTTCCTGATTTTTCCTTCAGCACCGCCGCGGAACAAAACCCCATGAGGTAGAACCACCCCAGCCCGCCCTTTGGGATTGAGCGTAGCAATCATGTGCTGGACAAAGGCATAATCTCCATACCCTTTGGGAGGAAGACCAAACCGGAACCGTCGATATGGGTCATGCTGGGCCTCTTCATAGCCCCAATTTTTAAGTGAGAAGGGTGGATTGGCAATGACGATATCGAATTCCATAAGCTTACCCTGGTCCGTTAGAAGCTTGGGTCCCCTCAAGGTGTCCCCTTTTTCCAATCTGGCGCTGGACAATCCGTGAAGCAGCATGTTCATTTTGCATATGGCCCAGGTCCCAATATTTCTTTCCTGCCCGAAGAGAGAGATATTCTTGGGGTTCTGCCCTTTGTCTCTTAGGTGATAAACAGACTGGACCAGCATACCCCCGGAACCGCAGGCTGGGTCGCAAATGCGCATCTTCTCCTGGGGATCTAAGATCTCCACCAATAAAGTCACTACCTCTTTGGGAGTATAAAATTCTCCGCCTTTTTTCCCGGCATCATCGGCAAATTGGGCAATCAGGTATTCATAGGCCCGGCCTAGAATGTCTGGTTCACTTAAATCTTCGTTGCGCAGACGTATCTTGGAAAAATGGGCAATGAGCTTGGAGAGGATGACATCAGGAAGCCGGTCTTTATCATTAAAATCCGTGACGGTGAGCACCCCTTCCAGGGTGGCTGTATTTCTTTCTTCCAGGGCTTCATTCGCTTTATTTAAAATTTCCCCCAGATTTTGGGTACGGGTCTTTATATAATTCCACCTCGCCCTTTCAGGAACAACGAATTCATGTTCATCCGGTTCTTTCCAGGCTAATTCTTGGTTGCCTGTCTCTTTTTCAATCCTCTCTCCTTCCTCCTCGAAGACATCGGAGAGGCGCTTTAAGAACATGAGGCCAAATATATAATTTTTGTAATCGGCCGCATCAATACTGCCCCGCATGATATTGGCGGACTCCCAGAGATGAGATTTTAGGGTGTCTAAGTCAACTCTACCCATAGGTGCGCCTCTCAAATTTTTTTCAAATGGTGGCTGAGAAATATAATAGAATCAAATATGATGGCCTCGTAAAAAGTCGTCACTCCGGTGAAAACCGGAGTCCAGAAAATTTATAACTAA
>JASEHN010000327.1 GCA_030018715.1 Thermodesulfobacteriota bacterium
CGGACTGCATCATTCTCGACCTCGAGGATGCCGTGGCTCCCGCCGACAAGCCCTCGGCCCGGAAGGTGGTGAAAGATGTCATCCCCGCCGTGAATAAAGGGGGGGCCGATATTCAAGTGCGGATCAACCGGGAGTTCGAGGAAGAGGACCTGGATGCGATTGTCATTCCCGGCATGGATATCGTCATGATTCCGAAATGTGAATCGCCCGAAGAGATTCAGCGGCTGGATGGAATGGTGACGCAGCTCGAAAAGGAACGAGGGCTCCCCGTGGGCCGGATTCAGTTTGACCTGCTCGTTGAGACCGCGCAGGGAGTGGTCAACGCGGAAAGCATCGCGAAGGCAAGCCCCCGCATCGTGCAGATGAACATCGGGCAGGGAGACCTTTCCATCAACATGGGCTTTCCGAGGTTCTTACACCTCAACTTTGAACAGTACTTCTATGCGGAGAACCGGCTGCTGTATGCCGCCTGCGCCGCCAGAGTACAGCCCTGCGGCCTGGGCGCCCAGAACCATGTGGATTTTACCAGCGTTTCCATGGGGGAAGCCGCGATGCGGGAGGCCTGTTATCACGCCTCGCTCATGGGCTACCGGGGAGCCCTCATCATTCACCCGGGCTGGGTGCAGGCCGTCAATGAAGGGTTCAAACCGCCGCAGGCGGACATCGAAATGGCGCGCAAGGTGAAAACCGCCCTGGACGCCGCCTACGCCCGCGGCGAAGGGTCCGTGACAGTGGACGGCCGCATGTATGATGTGGCCCACATGAAATATGTGAATTATACCCTGGACCGCGCCGAAACCATTGCCCGCCGGGAGGCGGAGAAGGCTCGGGCCATCGCCGCGGCCGGTGGACTTCCGTAGCGGAAAATCATGGCCGCAACTCGCAAGTTTGGAAATGGAAAGGAACGATGATTCTCATGGAAAAGGCACTGGAAGGGATCAAGGTCATTGAAGTCGGGGGAGCGGCCGCCATGCCCCTGGTGGGTATGCTCATGGGAAGCTGGGGGGCCGAGGTGATTCACATCGAGCCCCCGGCCCGGGGCGATATGATGCGCGACTTTCTCGCCCAGGGAGTGGCCGGCTGGGCCAAGCCCCATCCTGTCAACTACATCTGGGAGCACGTGGGGCGAAACAAGAAGAGCATCGCCATCAACATGGAGACCCCGGAGGGGCGTTCGATCCTTCACAAACTCATTGCCTCCGCGGATGTCTTTCTCAACAACCTGCGGCCCTATGAAATGGAAAAATTCGGGCTGCCTTACGAAATCCTTTCGAAAATTAACCCGAGGATCGTCTACGCCAACCTGACGGGCTACGGAACGCAGGGCCCCGAAGAAAATGTGGGAGGGTATGATTCCGTGGCGTTTTGGGCGCGCAGCGGGGTCATGGACCTTATGCATGACTTTGATACCGCTCCCAATATATCCCGGCCTGCTTACGGCGACAGCATTACTTCCCATAGCCTTTTGGCGGGAGTGATGGCGGCGCTCTTTATTCGGGAACGTACGGGCGCCGGGCAGCAAGTGGAAGTGTCCCTTTACAATACGGCTACGTGGGTTCTGGGATTTGACATCTCGTGCTGTTTGATCACGGGGGAGGATGTTTTTCGCCCCCAGCGGAAGACGATGGGAAATCCAATTCGCAACCTCTATCCCACCAAAGACAACCGGTGGATCATGCTGGGAATGACCAACGCGCAGCACTACTGGCCGGACTTCTGCAAGGTGATCGGGCGTCCGGAGCTGGAGAAGGACCCCAAGTTTGCGACCTACGAAGCCCGGGCCCAGAATTCCGCCGAACTGGTCAGCATCATCGAAGCCACCTTTCGTTCCAAGACCTGCGCCGAATGGCTTAAGATTTTGAGGGCAACCCGTCTCATCTGGTCTCCCGTTGCAACGCCGCTGGAGGTGACCCAGGATGAACAGGCGCAGGCCAATGAATTCTTCGTGGATTGGGACCATCCCCAGTACGGGAAGATCAAAGTTCTAAACAATCCCATCAAGCTGAAGAGAACGCCCGCTCGGATTCATGGGAAAGCGCCGGATCTGGGGGAACACACCGCGACGGTCCTGCAGGAATTGGGTTTTTCTCCCGAGGCGATTTCCAAGATGAAAAAAGATGGAGTCGTCGGGTAAAAACCTTTGGGGAAGTTGCCTGCAAGGAGGCCAGAAAGATCATGCCGCTGCCGTTACAAGGAATCCGGGTTGTGGATTTGACTCGTTTCCTGGCCGGTCCCTTTTGCACGCGCCGGCTGGGAGACCTGGGCGCCGAGGTCATCAAGATTGAAGAAATCGGTCCTGGAGACCCAAGCCGCTATCTGGCGGGCCCAAAAATTCAGGATACAAGCGCGTATTTTGTCATCGTCAACCGGAACAAAAAAAGCATTACGTTGAATCTGCGGGATGAAAGGGGCCGCCAGGTTTTGTACGACTTGGTGAAGATTTCCGACGTGGTCGTGGACAACTTCCGGGCCGGGGTCACCCGGCGCGCGAAGGTTGACTACGAAACGCTGAGGAAATTCAACCCCCGGATCATCTGCTGCTCCATTTCCGGTTTTGGCCAAGAAGGACCCTACGCCGACCGCCCTTCCTTCGACCATTTGGCGCAAGCGCTCTCGGGATCGATGAGCATGACGGGACCCGAGGGGGGCGAGGCCCCCTGTGTGAGCGGCCTGCCCATCGGGGATTGCCTGGGTGGGACCTACGCCACCGTCGGAATCCTTAGCGCTCTGGTCCACCGGGAGCTTCATGGCGAAGGCGGGTTTATTGACATCGGCCTTACGGACAATATCGTCGATTTTCTCGTTTATATTGCCCAGTTTTATTTTCAGAACGGTCAGATCCCGGGGCCGATTGGATCCGGTCACCCGACGAATTTCCACCGCGCTTTTAAATGCAAGGATGGCAAATGGATCCAGGTTAGCGCTCCCAGCCAGGACATGTGGGAGCGTCTGTGCAAGATACTGGAAAAAAACCCCGGGTATGAAAATATCGCCCGCGACGAACGGTTTGACACCGTGGAAAAGCGCCTGCAAAACCGGCCCATCCTCTGGCCTTACCTGGACCAGCTTTTCGCCGCCAAGACTCGGGAAGAATGGATGCAGGAGATGCTGGCCGGCGATATGACCCATGCCCCCATCTACAATATTGCCGAAGCTCTCCAGGATCCGCAATTACTCTTCCGAAAAATGGTGGTTGAGGTGGATCAGCCCTACTGGGGAAAGTACCAAACGCTGGGAATGCCCCTGAAGATGACGCAGATCCGGAAGGAACGTTTTGACCCCCCCCGAAAATCGGCGAACATAACGAAGAAATTTTCGGAAAGCTCTTGGGTTATTCCAGGGAGAAAATTGAAGAGCTGCGGGCGGAGAAGGTCATTGGATAGGGAAGGGTGCGAAATTCCGCTCGACTTCCCTTGGGACATACGGCGGTTTTGAAAAACCGTACATCGGGAGCCAGTAAAGGAGAAATACCCATGCCGGGAGCAAAAGAAGTCACGATTGTCGAAGTCGGGCCAAGGGATGGCTTCCAGAATTTAGCCGCCTTTATTCCCACCGAAAGGAAAGCGGAGATTATCGAAAAACTGGCGGAAGCCGGGGTAAAAAAAATCGAATTTTCCTCCTTCGTTCATCCCAAGTGGATCCCTCAGCTGGCGGATGCCGCCGACCTCTACCGGCTCATCAAGGGGCGGCCGGGCCTGGAGTTGCGCGCGCTCATTCCCAATGAAAAAGGGCTGGAACGGGCCATCGAAAGCGGGGTCAAGGAAATTACTTGGGTCGTGGGTGCCACGGACTCCGGCAATACGGCGAATCTCAACATGACGACTGAACAATCGCTGGAGATCATCCGCCGCGTGGGGAAGCGGGTTCATGGGGCAGGGGTAAAACTCTACGGCGCCATCGCCTATGCTCTGGGGGATCCGGTGGAAGGGGACGTACCGCTGGCAAGGCTGATCCACGTCATCGAAGTCTTTCGTTCAATTGGCGACACGGCCATCAGCCTGGCGGATTCCATCGGCATTGCCAGTCCGCAGAAGATCCGCGATACCATTCCAGGACTCTTCCGTGCCTTTCCGGATGCCCGTTGGAGCATCCATTTACACAACATCCTGGGGCTGGGGATCGCGAATGCCCTGGCCGCATGGGAATGCGGGGTCACCGTCTTCGAGTCGTCCATCGCCGGGTTGGGAGGTTGCCCGTATGCTCCTTATCCCGGGGGGAATGTCGCCACCGAAGAGTTGGTGTACATGTTTAACAAGCTGGGGGTGAGTACCGGGATCGACTTGGACCGGCTGATTGCCGCCCGGGATTGGGTCCGCTCCATCGTGGGGGAGAAACCCCCAAAGCAGGTCGGGCATCCCGAGGGAACATAGGGGGGCGGCGTTGAAATAGAAAAAACAGCC
>JASEHN010000328.1 GCA_030018715.1 Thermodesulfobacteriota bacterium
GGATGACCGGAAATCCGGCTTCGTTAGCCAGCTTAAGAATTGCAGAGATTTGTTCAGGAGTGCGGGGATAGGCGATCAGGTCGGGAAGGTATTTTATATTCGCGGCGTCGTAGGAATAGCAGATCATGGTTTCCTTGTCCTGAGCGACGTTTTCCTCTCCCACGATATTCTGGATGTTCTTGATGGCGGCTTTATCGAGCATATATTTTTTTACCTCAAATTTTCTTCAGGCGAAATGATAAAGATCATCTTAGGGCCAGCCCGTGAAATGGACTGACCCTGAGGGATGTTCTCGGGAGTATATCTGCCGGCTAAAAAAGCGGGGCTTTCCTTAAGGAAAAAGGGCCGGATGCGGTCAAATGCATCCTTTATCCGCGCTGCTCACATGTTCGGCATAGGTTTTCAGATATCCCCGGCTTACTTTCAAGGGTGGAGGAGACCAAGTTTTTTTCCGTCTTTCCAGCTCTTCGGCGGCAACTAACAAATCCAGGCGGCGCTGGGGGATGTCGATTTGAATCAAATCGCCATTTTTAACCAGCGCAATCGGCCCTCCATCCTGGGCTTCCGGAACGATGTGGCCGATGCAGGGGCCCCGGGTAGAGCCGGAGAAGCGCCCATCGGTCACCAAAGAGACCGACTCCGCCAATCCCATGCCCACCAGGGCAGCGGTCACACTGAGCATCTCCGGCATGCCCGGGCCTCCTTTGGGGCCTTCATACCGGATGACGATTATCTCCCCGGGTTTGATCTGATCTCCGAAAACGGCTTCCCGGGCTGAGTCCTCAGTATCAAAAACCCGGGCGGGGCCGGTGTGAACCATGATCTTTTCTGAGACTGCGGATTGTTTAACTACAGCCCCGCCAGGAGCGAGGGAGCCGCGCAAAATGGCGATCCCTCCTTCAGGGCGAAGGGGTTTTTGCCTGGAAAGGATCACTTGCGGATTTTGGTTTTTTACCCCAGCAAGATTTTCCCGCAAGGTATTGCCGGTGACGGTGAGAACGTCAAGGTCCAGAAGGTCCAGGAGTTCGTTCAGCACGGCAGGCACTCCTCCGGCATCTTCCAGGCCCAGCAGGGGGAATTTGCCGCTTGGCTTAACATTGCAAATAAAAGGGGTGCGCCGGCTGATTTCGTCAAAAGTTTCCAATGAAAGGGGGATATCCAATTCATTGGCCAGAGCCAGGAGATGGAGTACGGTGTTGGTGGACCCGCCAAAGGCCATACTGGCAGTGATGGCATTTTTCAAAGCTGATATCCCGAGTATCTTGGAGGGCTTGAGACCCTTTTCCCAGAGGCGGAGGATCTGTTCTCCGCTTTCCCGGGCAATCCGCAGCTTTTTGGCTTCTATTGCGTGAGCCGTTCCACATCCGGGGAGGGAAAGGCCCATGACCTCGGTCAGGCAGCTTGTGGAGTTTGCCGTACCCATCATGGAACAAGACCCTGGTCCCGGACAGAGGTTGAGCTCAATTTCCTGGAAATCTTCCCTGGTGACCTCTCCTCTGAGCATTCTTCCGTGCGCCTCCCGGGCAGCAGGTAGGACAAGTTGCTCTCCCCGGAAACGGCCGGGCATCATGGGCCCGCCGGTAATCATGATGGCCGGAATGTCCAGGCGAGCGATGGCCATCCAGCTTGCCGGGACAATTTTATCACAGGAAGCCAGCACCACGATGGCATCGAAGCGGTTGGCATCCACAACCAGCTCAATGGAGTCGGCGATGAGGTTGCGGCTGGGGAGGATGCGCCTCATTCCCAGATGACCCTGGGCGATCCCGTCGCAGAGGGCTATGGTATTCACCTCAAAAGGAACCCCCCCTCCGGTGCGAATGCCTACTTTGGCTGCTTCGGCCAGTCCTCTAAGATGGACATGGCCGGGGTTGATCTCGCTCCAGGTGTTGATGACACCGATGAAAGGCTTTTCAAAATCACGGTCGGTTAGACCGAGGGAACGAAGCAGGGCGCGGTTGGCTGCCCGGGCATCTCCCTGAATAACCAGATTACTTCTCTTTTCCATTGCCAAATCCTTTCTTTTCAGAACTGTAACAGTTTAGCTCGTTGAAAACAAAAATTTATGGATCATCTCCAAATTAGTTGAGGCGCAGAGAGCCGGGATGGGTAAAATGTCCTGTACTTTAAGGGGATCGGAAGGAAAGTCATATTGCTGGCAATCATGAGGCACGCATCCCTCTTAAGCTGGGGCGGGGGTGTTCTTCTATCCTCCGCACCTTTCTTTTCCCGCCCCCGCTGTGCTGGGCGGAAGGCGAGCCGGGTGGGTTAGGGAAGCGAATATCCCGCCGATGCTTGCGGCGCAATCTGCCTTTCCTTCCGAGCCCTTACCTAATTTTGATAAAAAATTCGATCAACTAATTTGGAGATGATCCAATTTTATTAACCGCAAAGACCGCCGAGGACGCAAAGAAATATAAATAATTATTTTTTACGAATTTTCTGGGATACGATGACAGCGGCCAATAACAAAAGACCGGCCGTATCGGTGTAAAAACCAGGTTTGATAAGAAAAATGGCCGCGGAAAAAAGCATGAAGCGCTCCAGTAAATTTGTCTCGCGCAAGAGCCATCCCATCATAGATGAGGCCAGCAAGACCACTCCTATGCTGGCGGTAATCACTGAATGAAGAATCATCCAGGGAGATCCGATGAATAGAAGGGAAGGCTCGTAGGCGAACATGAAGGGAATGATGAACCCGGGGGCGCCGATGCGCACTGCGGCCAGCCCCGTCTTCCAGATATCCGAACCGGCCAGGCCGGCTCCGGCATATACGGCCAGGGCAACAGGCGGAGTGATCGCGGATATGATGGCATAGTAAAAAGCAAACATATGGGCAGCAATGGTGGGAATGCCCAGCTTGACCAAGGCCGGAACGAGCAGGGCAGCCATGACAATGTAGGCGGCGGTTGTGGGAAGTCCCATGCCTAAGATAATGCCGGCGAGCATGGTAAAGATCAGGGCGGGGGCGAGAGAATCGCCGGCCAGAAATAAAACAAAGCCAGTGAACTTTAAGCCCAGGCCGGTAAGGTTAATCACGCCGACAATGATGCCGGCACAGGCACAGGCTGCAGCCACACTGACGGATCCTTTGGCGCCTTCTTCCAGGGCTTTGATGATTTTGCCAAGGCCCATTCGTGTATCCCGTTTGAAACTGGCTATAAGGATTACCGAGCCGATGGCAAAAAGGCTGGCATACATGGGGGTATATCCCTTAAACATCATAAAGAGGATGACGGCCACCGGCAAAAGGAGATGGCCTTTGCTGAGAAAAACCGAACCCAGACGGGGAACATCTTCAATCATGCCTTTCAGGTTGGTGCGGATGGCCTCGAAATGAATGGCCATGAAGACGGAAAGGTAATATAGGACGGCAGGTATCAGGGCGTGCTTACAGACCGTAATATAGGGGAGTCCGGTGAATTCGGCCATGACAAAGGCTGCCGCCCCCATCACCGGAGGCATGATCTGCCCGCCGGTAGAAGCCGTTGCTTCCACTGCCCCGGCAAAATGAGGCTGGAACCCAGCTCGTTTCATCATGGGGATGGTAAATTGCCCGGTAACCATTACGTTGGCCACAGCGCTTCCGGAGATGGTGCCGAAGAGGCTGCTGGAGACGACGGCAATCTTTCCCGGCCCGCCCCTAGATTTGCCGGTGGTGGCTGCCGCCAGATCCATAAAAAACTGCCCTGTGCCGGACCTTTCTAGAAAAGCGCCAAAGATTACAAACAGGATTACGTATGTGGCTGAAACTCCCAGAGGGATGCCAAAAATTCCTTCGGTAGTCATGTAAAGTTGATCGACAATGGTTTCGGTAGGCACGCCGGCATGGCGCAGGAGGCCGGGCAGGTAAGGGCCGATATAGGCGTAGATGATAAATACGATAGCTGTTATAGGCATGGCCAGGCCGATGGTTCTGCGGGCGGCCTCCAGGATAATCACAATTAAGGTGATGCCCAGGATTAGATCGGCCATGCTGAGGGGGTGTACATAGGGATAGCGGGTGACAAAGTAATCGTAATTGACGAACAAGTAGAGGATGCTGGCCAGTGCAAGCCCGAGCATTATAAAATCTAACCAGCGACGCGGCCGGGTTTTGGAAAAGGGGTAAACCAGAAAGACCAGGGTCAGGGTGAACATGAGATGGATGGCTCTATGCAGGAGGGCTTCCGGAGCGCCGAAAATACCGGAATGAACATGATAGAGGGACATGGCCACGGCAATGACCGCAGCTGCTTTGGGGATTATTTCGGAAATTTTTAATGTCATCGCATTCAACACTTTGAAAGATTATTACAGATCATTAAGATTGCGGGATATTAATAAGATGGTCTTGTAAAAAGTCGTCACTCCGGTGAAAACCGGAGTCCAGAGAACTTATA
>JASEHN010000007.1 GCA_030018715.1 Thermodesulfobacteriota bacterium
CGGGGGGATTTGAAAAAAATTTTCTATGAAACGGAGGTAAACATGAAAAAAATCGAAGTTCTGGGCATGGGTTGACCCAAGTGCAACCAGCTCGCGGAGCGGGCCAAGGAAGCGGTAAAAGAACTGGGGGTCGAAGCCGAGGTGATTAAGGTGCAGGATATTAAAGCGATCAGCAACTATGGGGTCATGTTTACGCCAGCCTTGGTGGTGGATGGAGTGGTCAAGGTCGCCGGAAAGATTCCCAAAGTAGAAGAGATCAAGGAGTGGATAAAATAAAGGGAGGAATGGAGAAATGGAAATTTGGCTTACGGTGGTTTGCTCCTTTTCCTCTATTCTTTAGGCCATTGTGCCCTGATCATCATTGCCGGCACCTCTATGGGATGGGCCAAGCGAATCCTCGAATTCAAAGGGCTCAATTCCACCCTAAGATACGTCCGTAAAGGAAGCGGTGTCCTCATCATTCTCATTGGCTTGTTTTTGATCTGGAGAAAATGGGTAAAGATTTTCGGTTAAATTTTATGGGAGAATAAAATGGAGAAAAAAACCGGCGACAAGAAATTGTCTTTTCTCGATCGTTTTTTGACCCTATGGATCTTTCTGGCCATGTTTGCGGGAGTGGGATGGGGGTACTTATTCCCCGGGGTAGTAAATTTCTGGAACCAGTTCCAGGTGGATACCACGAATATTCCGATTGCTATCGGGCTCATCCTGATGATGTATCCGCCGCTGGCCAAGGTCCGTTACGAAGAGATGGGGCACGTATTCCGGAATTACCGGGTGCTGGGGCTTTCGTTGGTGCAGAACTGGGTCATCGGCCCGATTTTGATGTTCGTCCTGGCCATTTTGTTCCTGGCGGGATACCCCGAATACATGGTGGGGGTTATCTTGATCGGCCTGGCCCGATGTATCGCCATGGTCATCGTCTGGAATGACCTGGCCGCCGGGGACCGGGAATACTGCGCCGGCCTGGTGGCCTTCAACTCCGTCTTTCAGGTGATCTTCTTCTCCATTTATGCCTACTTCTTTATTACCGTCCTACCTCCCCTATTAGGGCTGAAGGGGGTGGTGGTGGACATTACCATCGGCCAGATCGCCGAGAGCGTATTTATCTATCTCGGCATCCCTTTTATTGCCGGGGTGTTATCCCGGCTGATTGGATTAAAAACCAAGGGGCGGGAGTGGTACGAGCAGAAATTTGTCCCCAAAATAAGCCCGATAACATTAATCGCTCTGCTTTTCACCATCCTGGTCATGTTTTCACTCAAGGGGGAGTATATCGTCCGGCTTCCCCTGGATGTGGTAAGGGTGGCCGTTCCCCTGTTTATTTATTTCGTGGTTATGTTCTTTGTCTCCTTCTTCCTGTCCATGAAGGCGGGCGCCACCTATGAGCAATCTACTACCTTGAGTTTTACGGCCGCCTCCAACAACTTCGAGCTGGCCATTGCCGTGGCTGTTGCGGTATTTGGGATCAACTCCGGCCAAGCCTTTGCCGCGGTCATCGGCCCCTTATTAGAGGTTCCTGTCTTGATCAGCCTGGTGAATGTGGCTCTCTGGTTTAAAAGAAGATATTTTCCCTACGCACTGGAAACACCCACGGGAGTGTGCCATTTGACCTGTAAACCCTAAAAACCGGTTCCAGGTTTCAGCTCGCAGGTTAAAAACCTGGAATTAACCAGAAAATCGAAGCTTATAATTTAAAACCAGAAATTTTAGACCTGAAACTCGAAATTAGGCGATGGGAGATGGGCATGAAAAAAGTTCTTTTCATTTGCACTAAAAACAGCGCCCGCAGCCAGATAGCCGAGGGGTTGGTCAACCATGATCTGGCGGGAAAGGTACAGGCCTTCTCCGCGGGAGAAAAGATTCTTCCATAGACAATTCCAAAGTTTCTTGATAATCTGATAACATTTAAAAAAAATGAAGGGAAAAACTGAATGGGTAAGCTTAAAAAGCATTTGAAATGGATTCTGCCGATATTAGCAGTCGTGATTGGTGCCGGAGTGTTCGGTTACCTCAAATTATTTACCTGGAATCCAGAGAGACAAAAAATCGCCGTGATTAACCAGCGCAACATTACCGTGGCCCAGTTTAATAGAGGATTGGAGAAAATTCCGGCTCCCTATCAGGACGTTCTCCGGGAAGAGCCGAAAGAATTTTTAGAGCAGATGATCATCAAGGAGGTCCTGCTCCAGGAGGCCGAGCGCCAGGGGATAAAAAGCGATCCGGCGGCCAAGGGTGAAGAAGCGGAGATGTCCATGATCCAGAGCCTCTTGCGGAAGGAGGTCATGGATAAAGTTAAAGTAAGCCAGGAAGAAGTGGAAGAACTATATCGCCAGCATCGCGACCAATTGGGGAAGAAGCCGCTTAACGAAGTAGCCCCGTTGATTGAAAACGCCGTACGGGAGGCCAAAGGGAAGGCCCAGGTAGAAGAATATGTCGTGTCCCTGCGAACCCAGGCCAAGGTGGAGATCAACGAGAAACACGTTCAAACCGTTACCGCTCCTTCCCCCCAGACCGACACGGCTGAAGAATTCAAAAAGGCCATGCAGAGCGGCAAGCCGGTTCTGGTTGATTTCGGGGCCAACTCCTGTATGCCCTGCCGGCAGATTCGTCCCATCCTTAAAGAAATCAAGCAGGAATATAACGGCAAAGCCCATGTGCTGATCATTGATGTCTATAAATTCAAGGAACTGGCCGGGGAATACCGCATCCAGCTCATTCCCACCCTAATCTTTTTCGACAAAGCGGGAAAAGAAGTTTTCCGCCACATGGGAGCCTGGGATAAGGCCTCCATCGTCAACAAGTTGAAAGAGGCCGGAGCAGTCTGACGCCCGCCTGCTAATCGGTATCTTGCCCATTAACGTGATAACTTGGGTTCGTTTTTTTTTTGCAAAGCGCAGGGGAACGGAAGAGCGTGTGTGCTTGGGGAGCTGTGCGCATAGCTGGCAGCGAAATTATTCTCGATTCTGTCTTCTGTCTTCTGAATTCTTTGTGTTCCTAAATCAAAGGCAGGCTTTGGGCGGCGGTGATAACCAGATTTCCCATAGCGAAGATCCCTAAAATGATTAAAGCGGAGGCAATAAGCTGGCCGAAAGGACTGCGGGCGGTTTTAGGGATGACCAGCAGGACCAGGGGAAGAATCAGTCCAAGAACGACCGGGATGCAGAGGTCCATGGTGCAGATTTTCCCAAGGGCCATAAGGGTGAGGACATGATCGAAAAGCTTAGGGGAAATTCCCAGTTTTAAGAGGTAAAAGAGAATCAAGCCTAATTCAGCGAAGATCAGGATGTACAGGGCTTCACCCAGGTAGTGGAATATTAATAGTTCCTGTTCCCGGGCCGCAGGGAACCTTTTCAGAATGAGATAGTAACGGATCGTATCCACAATGATAACCAAGGCCAGACCGGCGAGGGCTGCGGTGACCAGGAAGAAAAAAGGCGTGAGGGATGTGGACCAAAGAATCCGCGCCTTGGAAAAACTCAGCACGAAGCCCACAAAGCCATGGGAGCCCAAAGCAATGGGCAGGCCGATGAAACCCCAGAGCTTGGCTTTTTTCAGATTGTTTTGAAAGAGATGCCAGAGGTAAATTGAGGCCAAAAAAGGATAAGCCGTAAGAATGACCGCGCCCCAGGCCATGGGGGAATGAGGGTCAAAATAAACAAAGAGATGCCAGAAACGCAGCGGCTGCCCGATGTCAAACAGGAGAAGGATAGGAGCAACTGCCCAAAGGATGACCACGGCCAAGGCAGAAAACTTGGCTAAGGGCAGGTATTCCTTTTTCCCGAGATAAATGAAGATCACCGACGCCAGATAGCTGCCAGCGTTCAGACCGGTTACAGAGATAAAGAGGGTGGTTAAGAACCCGAATGGGGCGGGGTGATAGACATTGTATGTTACTAAGATATCCGTCATAGGTGCAGACCGCCGGCGTAATTTCCACTGTTTCTATCGCAATCCTCGTGCCAGGCAATAGCAAGGCTAAGAATAATTTTTTAGAGGAACCCCCAAACATAAATATCTTTTTTTTCTTGGAAGGTTACAGCGATAGACAAGAAATTTAACTGGCCCCTCTGACCAAGGTGGCGATATTCAGTAAGCTTTACTTAAGTCCGCAGATGGGTGAAATCACTCAAAGAATGAGCGATAAGGCGCAGTTCTAAATGAAGTTAAACTTTTTCATCCGGTAGCGGAGGACATCCCTGCTTATCCCCAAAAGTCTGGCAGCCCTAATTTGGTTCCCCCCGCACATTTTTAGGGCTTGCCGGATTAAATCCTTTTCTACCGCCTCCAAGGAAATACCCTGGGGGGGAATATTGAAAAGAAAAGATCCGCTTTCAAGAAGGACGGGAGTGGCGATAAGTTCAGGAGGTAGGTTCTCGGGTTCGATCTTTTCTCCTTCGCAGAGGATGAAGGCACGTTCCAAAATATTCCTTAATTCCCGGACGTTTCCGGGCCACTGATAGTTTGTCAGAAACCTATAGGCTTCCGGGGAAAGGCCCTGGATCTTCTTCTTGAATTCCTTCTGCAGCTCACCGAGCAGGAAGTCAACGAGTAAGGGAAGGTCAGACATCCGTTCTCGGAGAGGGGGAAGGGTGATGGGAAAGACTTTCAAGCGGTAGAAGAGATCCTGGCGGAAATCCCCCCTTTCCACAGCCGCAGTCAGATTTCTATTGGTAGCGGCGATGAAACGAACGTCCACGGATATGTCTTTAACCCCGCCCAGCCTGCGGAACCTTTTATGCTCGATAACGCTGAGCAGTTTGGATTGGAGGTTGGGGTTCATATCCCCCATCTCATCCAGGTAAAGAGTTCCCCGGGTGGCCAGCTCGAGAAGCCCTGCTTTCCGGCCTTTGGCATCCGTGAAGGCCCCGCGTTCGTGGCCGAAGAGCTCACTTTCGATTAACGTCTCGGGGATGGCGGAGCAATTGACCTCTATGAAGGGATGACCGGAACGGTTGCTCTCGGTGTGGATGGAGCGGGCTACCAGATCTTTTCCCGTTCCGCTCTCCCCTTCCAGCAGGACGGTGGAGGCTTCACTTTGGGCAATCTGTTTAATCCGCTGACGTACTTGGGCCATGGCCGGACTTTCGCCGATAATCCGGTGCAGGCCGAAGCGAACGTTCTCCTGTGTTCTGAACTGAAATACGTGACTTCTCTTTGCAAACGAGAAGCTTCCAGCGCTTTGCGTATGGAAAGAAGGATGGCTTCGAGGTCGAATGGCTTGGTGATGTAGTCGTACGCCCCTGATTTAATGGCCTGAATGGCTGTATCGATGCTGCCGTAAGCCGTGATGATCAGGACCGCTAAGTTTTTGTCCATTTCTCGCAAACGTTTGAGGACTTCTATGCCATTCAAGTCCGGAAGTTTGAGGTCCAGAAGGACTAAGTCCGGGGACTCCTCTTCCACCAGGGAAATACCTGCTTTCCCATGAT
The DNA here is from genome assembly GCA_030018715.1 of Thermodesulfobacteriota bacterium. Taxonomy (GTDB): domain Bacteria; phylum Desulfobacterota; class SM23-61; order SM23-61; family SM23-61; genus JAHJQK01. The sequence continues at coordinate 5,433 of JASEHN010000007.1, forward strand.
CAGCGGAGAAGACCAAGTAACCTTGGCGGGAAAGCTCTTTTTCAAGGGAAAAGCGCACCAGCCGTTCATCATCCACAATAAGGATTGTTTCCTTCAACCAGCTCCTCCTTTTGCTGCCGGAGGAAAGGTGGGAAAGATGGGAAAAATTAGATAAAAAGTCGTTCCCACCCCGACCTTACTCCGGGCAAAGATCTGGCCATGGTGTTGTTCGATGATCCGCTGGGCGAGGGAAAGACCCAAGCCGGTCCCTTTGGCTTTGGTCGTGAAAAAGGGACGGAAAATTTCACCTAACACCTGCGGCGGGATTCCTTCTCCGGTATCTGTCACGGTCACCTCCACCCACCCTTCCTCCCGGCCAGTTCCACCGGTTGTCGGGAATCCTTGCTGAAGATGATAACCCGATTCATGGCGTATGGCCTGAATGGTCAACATTCCACCGCCCGGCATGGCTTGAAGGGCATTTAGGAAAAGGTTTAAAAATACCCTGGCCATTTGCTGAGAATCCAGAGGTAGAAGAGGAAGGGTAGGGTCGAATCGTTTTTCCACCCGTACCCCGGCAAGCTGACATTCTTCTTTAACAGAAGAGAAGGCATCCTCGATCACTTCCGGCAGGGAAACGAGCTGAAGTTCCGGGGGGCGGATGCGGGAATAGGAGAGGAGATCGGCCATCGTTTTGTCCAGGCGCTCTATTGAATGCATGATCTCGGCGATGGTTTCCTGGTGGCTGGCCGCCAGTTCGGGGTTTTTGTCCAGGACCTGGATGGCCAGTTTGATTCCGGCTAAGGGATTTTTTATCTCATGAGCGACGCTAGCGGCTAACTCCCCCAATGAAGCCAGGTGCTTCACCTGAAGCATTTGCAGCTGGTGCTCTTTCTCCAACTCCCTTTGAGCATAAGAAAGCTTTTCCACCATGGAGCTGAAGCTTTTCGCCAGACGGCCCAGTTCGTCCTGAGTGCCCAGGTTTACCTCCACATTCAGGTTCCCTTTCTCCACCTGGGACATGGTTTTGACCAATTGCTCAATGGGCTTTTTGACCAAGCGATTGAGGAGCAGATTGACCGCTGTGGCCATGAGCAAGATGGTGATGGCCGTTGAGGCTATGAGGAGGTTGCGGTTGAAAGTGATACTTCTCCGGGTGGTTTCCATCGGGAGGGATACGTGCAGAGCCCCCAAAATTTTTTTATCCTGCCCGTGGCAGGGGAAACAAGTCGTTTCGTTGTGGAGGGTCTGGACCGACGTGAGAAAAGGCTGGCTGAGGATTTCCTGCTGGAAAACCTGGGGGGGTTTTCTCCAGTTGGATCTGCCCGGGGAGCAGATGGGGTAAGGAAATTCCTTCTTCGATTTTCTGGGAGGACCGGAGAACCTTCCCGTTTTGGTCCAAGAGGCGCATTTCCAGCGGGCCGGCTTGAATTCCGAAGAGGTTCAGAAAATTATGGACATCGCGGGCCTGCCCTCCTTTCATGGCATTGGTCAAACCATCGCGTATGAGGGTGGATAAGATCTCCACCTCCTTGCTTTTGGCGCTTAAAAGATGTTCCTTCTGGTTTTCGATGATGAAGTAGGCAAAGAACGCCAGGGTGCGGGTAACCACCGTCCCCACGGAAAGGCTGATTTTCAAGAAGAGACTACGGAACACGAGCCTTTCTCCTTTCGAGGGGGTTCGCATGAATGAATGAATAAATAAATAATTTATTTTACTAATTAAGTCTCCTTTGCACAACGAATAAATCATCCCTAAATTTTTCTGGCCTACCCTCATTTTTTTAGAACCACTTTTGTTGTGGTCCGGGCGGGGAGGGCACCTGACGCCGGCAAAATCGACCCCAGGACAACCTTTATTCCACTCCCTACCGGAAATGGCGGAGGATTTTAGGCGGGAAAGGAAGCTTTCCGGAATCGATGACTAGGGAAAATGAGGGGTCACAGAATTTTATTCCATCTCCCGCCGTATCCCCTGAAAGGAATGCTCCCTCATTTTGCCAAGTTAGGGGCCCCCCCCGCCCGGTCCCGGCGCTGGATGATCCTCCCAGGCCCGTGGTTCAGGGCGCTTCGTTTGGCAGCATGAGGCGCTGGACGTTTCATGGATTGGGCGGGAAAAGGTGCCCCGCCTCATTATGCGGAGACCAAACTGGAATCTTTGGGAAAGGTTTTTTCCCGGCCGATGTTGCTCCGCCTAAGGCGGACTCATCGCCCTGAACCCCGGGCCACGAATAAAGATTCTGTAAAAGTGAAGGGGGGCGCCCATTAAAAGGCGATTTTTATGTTGACTTTCCGGGAAGTTTTTTTAAATTGATGGTCATCTACCTGGTAAGAAAAGATTAAGGTGTGACTTCCTCCCTGAAAGCGTCGGCCAAATGAAGTGGTTACCTCCAAGGGGCCTCCTGAACCGGGGGTGGAGATGCAATGAGCAGATGGACTCTTTTCATCACTCTTTCCGGCTGCCTGCTTTTATTCTTCATTGCCCAGCCTTGCCCCGCTTCCGAAGAATGTTTCGCCTGTCACCTTTTGGAAATACTCAAAGCGACTGATCGGGGGAAAAAAGTTTTAGCCCCGATCGACTCTAAAAATCTGGCTGGCTCCGTCCATCAGGCACTCTCCTGCGGGGATCGTCATCCCGATGCGGCCATGGTTCCCCACCCCAAGAAGATGAAAGCCGTGGCCTGTGAATCTTGTCACGGAGAAGAGCCAAGGAAAATCTTAGGGAAGAGTGTTCATGCTTCCATTCCCTCTTGTTCCAGTTGCCATGGAACTCATGAGATTCAATCTAAGGTCAAATTCTCTCCAGCCCATTGTGCCACCTGCCATCCTCATTCCGACCAAGCTTATCAACGGAGCGTTCACGGGCTTTCGCAAAAAAAAGGGCAGGGCAAGGCGGCTCGATGCCAGGATTGCCACGGAGGGCATGACATCCGCAAGAAAGGAGACTCCCGCTCCCAGGTCTACCCGCTGAACCTCCCTCGAACCTGCGGTCGCTGCCATGTCAACCCCGAACTCATCAAGAAATATAAAATCCCGGCTCCTGCTGCCTACCAGCTTTACATGGATAATATCCATGGCCGGGCTTTAACCAGGAGCGGATTGCTGGTGGCTGCGGTATGCAGCAACTGCCACGGGAGCCATGAAATTCTCCCTTCGCAAAACCCCGCTTCGTCAACATCACGCGGAAAGATTCCCGAGACCTGCGGCACCTGCCATGCTGGCGTGCTTGCCACCTATGGCCAGAGCATCCACGGCCAGGCTTTAAAGAAGGGTGATTCGCGGGCGCCTGCTTGCACGGATTGCCACAGCGCCCATCGCATCCAACGGGTGGAGGTTGAAGCCTGGAAATTAGGGGTGGTGCGGGAATGTGGTACTTGCCATCTCGAGCGGATGATGACTTACCGGGACACGTTTCATGGACACGTCACCTCCTTCGGAAGTGCAGTGGGGGCCAGATGCTCGGATTGCCATGGGGCCCATGATATCTTGCCGCCCGCAGACCCTCGTTCCACGATCCACAAGAAAAACATCGTGGCCACCTGCGGGAAGTGCCACGCTAAGGCCACTCCGAGCTTTACCCAATTTTATGCCCATGCGGACCACCGGAATAAAGAGCAGTATCCAATCCTCTATTACACAGACCGCTTCATGGTCCTGCTCCTTTTGTTCACTTTTTCCCTCTTCGGCGTTCATACCTTTCTCTGGCTGCCCCGGTCGTTGCGGGACCGTTTGCACCGGAGAAGGGAGAAAAGGCAAGCTATAGAAAGGAAGGGAGTGGAGGTCTACTACCTTCGCTTAAACTTGTTCCACCGATTGATGCATGTCATGGTCATTCTCAGTTTCATGGGCCTGGTGCTGACGGGGATGCCCTTGAAGTTCAGCTATAGTCCCATTGTGCAGAAAATTGCTCCCTATCTGGGTGGCTTTCAGACCGCCGCTTTCATCCACCGCATCTGCGCACTCTTTACCTTTTTCTACTTCGGATTGCATTTGTGTTGTGTGGCTTACCTACATTTCAAAAAAAAGCAACCGGGGATCTTCTGGGGTCCGAATTCCATGGTTCCCCAGCTCGAGGATTTTAAAAATTTTTTCCGCCATTTTCGTTGGTTCTTAGGATTAGGTCCCCGACCTCAGTTTGGTCGATTCACTTACTGGGAGAAGTTCGATTATTGGGCGGTCTTCTGGGGGGTGAGCATTATCGGGACATCAGGACTTTTCCTCTGGTTTCCGACCTTCTTCGCCCAGTATTTCCCTGGCTGGATCTTCAACGTGGCCTTCATCGTCCATAGCGATGAAGCGCTTTTGGCCGCAGGATTCATCTTCTCCATCCATTTTTTTAATACCCATCTGCGGCCGACCAAATTTCCTTTGGACCACGTGATCATCACCGGAAGAATATCGGAGGAAGACCTCCTCTATGAACATCCTCTGGAATATCAGCAGATGCAGAAAGAAGGAACCCTGGCCAGAAAGCGCACCGATCCGCCGCCTCTTTGGATGATGAACCTCTCTCGCATCGTGGGATTTTCGGCTCTGGCTATAGGGATAGCGATCATCACCGTGATCATCTTTGCTCTTCTGGAAAAAGTTGGGTATCTGCTCATATTCCTGGGCTTCGGCCTTCCCTTCATTTTGACCTTGTTGGCTGCTTATTTCTTCTGGAGCTACCGACGCTACTCTGGAGACTCTCCGCCTATTTAAAAACCCTTAACCTCCCCTCTTCTGCTCAGCCAGACAAATGAATGGATTTCTCCCACTTATCTCCCATAATCTGGGAGAAAAAGGCAGCTTCCCATCTGAATTTTGTTTCCAGGTGTTAAATTTTTTATCAGCTAAAAAAAATAACAATTTTATAACCGAATGAAAAAATTAAATATTTTTTTAAAGTGATAATTTATTTAGCAGTACCTTGAATCCATCATTAAAGGAGAGTTTTTGTAACTAATTGATTTTGCAATTTTATTTTATTCAAAAGAATTGGCATGGACTTTGAGAGTAAGAACGTGACAGGGAGGGAAGGGAAAAAATGAAAGGGGGTAAAAAAGTATGGAAGCGGCGAAAGTTTTATTGATTGATGATGAGAGGGCATTGCGGAGAACTCTATCCGTAGGCCTGCTCCAGAGGGGGTATGAAACGGCACCCTGCCAGGATGGGTTTTCCGGCCTGAGCAAGATTGAAATGTACATGAAAAGAGGAATTCCCATCGCCTGCGTGGTGACCGATATTCGCCTTCCGGATATCGATGGTCTGAAACTGCTCAAAGTGATTAAATCGCTGTACCCAGACCTCCCAGTCTTCGTGATCTCCGGATATAGCGATGAAATCACCGAAGAAATCGTCAGAAAGGAAAAAGGGGATGGATTCTTGCCTAAGCCCTTCATGGTGGACGACCTGGTGGCCCTGATGGAGAAATCCAAAAAGCCTGCGCGAGAGACCCGCCCCGATAGGGAATTGGGATTGGAAATCCAGAAGGAGAAAAGGTCCGTATCCTCTTATGCTTTCGTGACCATGGGTGACAGACACCTCTTTGAGGATGTGTACCGGAAACTTTATTTCATGGATAAAGTGCTTTATTGCGATGCAGTCATAGGGGATTGGCAGGTAGTTCTTCTCATGCAGTCCAACAGCCGAAAAGATCTCCACGACTTTGTCGAGAATTCGCTGATGAATATCGAAGGAATCGTGACTGTGGAACTTTTGGACATAGTCGAACCCTTACTTAGCGAAGAGGCTAAAAACGTCGTCCAAATGGTGGAAGATTCTTTGCAAGAGGAGGGCTGGAGGCGGGGAGAGAAACGGCCGAATGCCCTCTCTTGCTACGTGCTGCTGGAGATTGAGGAAGAATTTTTCGAATCCATCTACAAGCAACTCTATTTCATGGAAGACGTGGTCCACTGCGATGTCACCCATGGACGCTACGGCTTCGTTCTCCTGGTCCAGGCCCCAACTTTTGATCTCATCAAGAAACGGGTCGCTCACATTTCCCGAAATATCGAGGGGATATTGAAAGCCAGGGAGCTGAGGATCATGAACCTCTTCGAGATGTAAAGGGGGTTGGAGATGAAAGCTTCTGAACCCTGGGAGAGGGCGGGAGACAAGATTCGCCTTCAGGGTTTTAATCTGGAGCTGTGGAAGTACGAAGGGGAGCCTGGATCTTTGATCCCTCTTCTTCAGGCCGCCCAACGCGATTATTCGTACATCCCGGAGGCGGCGATCCATTACATTAGCGATATCGTGGGGATTCCCCCAGCGCAGATTTATGGTGTGATCACCTTCTACACGCAATTCCGGCTGAAGCCCTTGGGAAAGTATCTCCTTAGGATCTGCAACGGGACGGCCTGCCATGTGAACGGCTCCAAATTGATGGGGCAGGTGATTGAGGACGAACTGGGCATTGGGGTGGGACAAACCACAGAGGATGGCTTTTTTACCGTTCAATCGGTCGCCTGCCTCGGCTGTTGCAGCTTATCGCCCGTGATGGTGATCAATGAGGATACCCATGGCCGACTCGACCCCAGGAAGATCAGAAAAATTCTGAAATCTTATCAATCAGCCGGATAAATGAGATCCAAATCTTCCACTGGCGAGGGAGTCTAATGAAACAGGTCATCGTTGGGATGGCGACCTGCGGCCTTTCCGCTGGGGCGCAAAAAGTTTATGAAAAATTTGAGGAGGTCATCCGGGAAAAAAATTTGCCGGTGACCCTGAAAGAGACTGGGTGCATCGGGATGTGTTATCGCGAGGTTCTGGTGGAGTTGCAGGATGGGGATGGGCAAAACTATCTTTACGGGGAAGTCACCCCGGAGAGGGTGGGAGAAATCGTCGAGAGTCACCTCCTTCAGAACAAGCCTCTCCTTCCTTGGGTCGTTCGCGGCCCCCACCCCACCGAAGATGACTCCTTTTTTGTAAAACAGAAGCGCATCGTCCTTAGAAATTGCGGCCATATTGACCCCAATTCCATCGACGCATCCATCCATGCCGGGGGCTATCATGCGCTGCGCAAAGCGTTGCTGGAATATTCTCCAGAGAAGGTGATCGATGAGGTCACGGGCTCTCAATTGCGGGGCAGAGGAGGCGCTGGATTTCCCACCGGAGTGAAGTGGGGCTTCGCCAGGAGATCAGCGGGCGACAAGAAATACGTGATCTGCAACGCCGACGAGGGAGACCCCGGAGCGTTCATGGACCGCAGCGTCTTAGAAGGGGACCCGCATTCCGTCATCGAGGGCATGATCATCTGTGGATATGCGATCGGAGCAAAGGAGGGCTATATATACGTCAGAGCGGAGTATCCCAAAGCCATCCAGCGATTGCGCCAGGCCATCGCCCAGGCAGAGGAAAGAGGCTTTCTGGGAGAAAATATTTTGCAGACTGATTTCAGATTCCGGATCAAGATCAAGGAGGGAGCGGGTGCTTTCGTATGCGGGGAGGAGACGGCCCTCATTGCCTCCATCGAGGGCCGGAGGGGCAACCCTCGGCTGAGGCCTCCTTTCCCGGCGGTCAGCGGTCTTTGGGGGAAGCCGACCAACATAAACAATGTGGAGACCTTCGCCAACATTCCCTGGATCATTCTTAACGGTGCGGAAGCCTTTGCCTCACTGGGAACCGACGACAGCAAAGGGACGAAAGTTTTCGCCCTCACCGGAAAAATAAAAAGGGGGGGCCTGGTAGAGGTCCCCATGGGCATCACGATTAATGAGATTATCTACGATATCTGTAGCGGGATGAGGGAGGGGAAACAGTTCAAAGCCGTGCAGATGGGCGGCCCCTCGGGCGGATGTATTCCCGCCTTGATGGGCCAGATCCAGATCGATTACGCCCAGATAACCAAAACCGGTGCCATCATGGGCTCTGGGGGCATGGTGGTCATGGATGAATCCACTTGCATGGTGGATGTGGCCAAATTTTTTCTGAATTTTACCCAGAACGAGTCCTGCGGGAAGTGTGTCTTCTGCCGCCTGGGAACGAAACGGATGCTGGAAATCTTGGAGAGGATAACAGAGGGAAAAGGAAAAGGAAGTGACCTGGACCTCCTGGAGGACTTAGCCCAGAAGGTAAGGGAGACTTCTCTCTGTGGGCTGGGGCAGACGGCTCCCAATCCGGTCTTAACTACTTTGCGGTATTTCCGGCAGGAATACGAAACCCATATCTTCGACCGAAAATGCCCGGCCCACGTCTGCAGCCCCCTCCTGACCTATACCATTCTTCCAAACTGTTGCACGGGCTGCGGACGGTGTGCCAAATCTTGCCCCGCTCAGGCGATCTCCGGGGAGCGGAAAGAACCTCATTTCATCCAGCCCGAGCAGTGCGTGAAATGTGGCCGATGTTTTGCCTCCTGTTCCTTCGGAGCGGTTTTTAAAGATTGATCATCAATAATCCAAGCTATATACGCTCATGGGCTGGGAATGGCAGAGAAAACCTTAAAGATGGAGAAGGGGATGATGGAGAAAATTAAATTGATCATCAACGGTCAGGAAGTTTATGCCGACCCGCAGCAGACCCTTTTGCAGGCGGTCCAAGAACAGCACTTGGACGAAATTCCCACTCTCTGTTACGACCCCAAGCTGCCACCCTGTGGGGCATGCTATCTTTGCGTGGTGGAAGTAGAGGGACGAAAAACCCTGATCCCCTCCTGCAGCACCCGCGTGGAAGCCGGGATGGTGGTCCAGACGAAGAGCGAGAAGATTCGCCAGGCCCGGAAAGCCTGCCTGGAGCTGATCCTCTCTGACCATTATGCCGACTGCCTTGGCCCCTGCCGGTTAAACTGCCCGGCGGGGGTGGATGTTCAAGGGTATGTCTCTCTGATTCATCTGGGCCAATACTCGGAGGCGATCCGCCTCCTTAAAGAGGCCAACCCCCTGCCCTTAGTATGTGGCCGGGTTTGCGTCAGAAAATGCGAAGTGGCCTGCCGCAGGGGAAGGGTAGATGAGGCCGTTGGCATTAATGACTTGAAGCGCTACGTGGCCGATTGGGATTTGGCCAATCCGTACATCCCTGAGCTGAAACCTCGAAACGGAAAGCGCGTGGCTATAGTCGGAGGGGGGCCTTCCGGTCTTTCCTGCGCCTATTTTTTACGGCGGGATGGGTATTCAGCGACGATCTTCGAAGCTCTCCCCCAACTGGGGGGGATGTTAAGGTACGGAATCCCCGAGTATCGTCTGCCCAAGAGAATTCTGGATCAGGAGATTCGATGGCTGCTAAACCTGGGAATCGAAACCCGATCCAACCTCCGGCTGGGCACGGATTTTAGCCTACCCGACCTCTTCCAGGATGGCTACCAAGCGATTTTTTTAGGGATGGGAGCCCATAAAGCCACGCCGTTGGGAATCGAAGGAGAAGGAGTTCCCGGCGTACTTCCCGGAGTGGACTTTTTACGCAGCATGCAATTAAGCGGAGGGCCCACTCTCAAAGGCAGAGTGGTCGTGGTGGGGGGAGGGAACACGGCGATCGATGCTGCCCGAACGGCTTTACGGTTGGGGGCCGACGAAGTGACCCTCCTCTACCGGAGGACGTTGGCGGAGATGCCCGCCCATCCCACAGAGGTGAAAGCCGCTGAAGAGGAGGGGGTAAATTTCATCTTTCTTTCCGCGCCAAGGAAAGTTATAATCGGAAATAATCGCCTCGCCGCTCTGGAGTGCATGCGGATGTCCCTGGGCGAAGCGGATGAAAGCGGACGAAGAAAGCCGATCCCGATCAAGGGGTCGGAATACATCCTCTCCTGTAATCATGTGATTTCGGCCATCGGCCAAGATATAGACCTGACGGGCCTCGAAGATAAAAAAGAAAAAATGATCAAGCTCGAGGTCACGAGGAGAGGAGCAATTGCTGTGAATTCTGCTACTATGGAAACCTCGCACCCTGGCGTATTTGCCGGAGGGGATGTGGTCCTGGGACCAGCCACGGCCGTCGAGGCTATCGCCCAAGGTAAAAAAGCGGCTCTTAGCATCCATCGCCATTTAAACCAGAGCCTTAAACCCGTCTCCTTCAACGCCAGTGAATTTAACAGCCAGAAGGACTCTTTTGGGGAGCTCCCCGAAGCTGAATTCTCCACCTTTCGCCCCAAACCCCGAGAGGCAGTAGCCATCCTTCCGGTGAGGGAGCGCCGGGATAACTTTCAGGAAGTAGAGAGGGGGCTGCAAGAAGATCAGACTAAGGCCGAATCCTCGCGCTGCCTTGAGTGTGGCTGCGATTCGATTTACGATTGCCTCCTTAGAAAATATGCCATGGAATATCAAATTACCCATCTCCCCTACCTGGGAGCGGTCAATAAATACAAAATCGATGACCGCCATCCCTTTATCCTTTATGATCCTAACAAGTGCATCCGCTGTGGCCGATGCGTCAGGACCTGCGAGGAGATTTTAGAAGTCGCAGCTTTGGGGTTCGTCTATCGGGGATTTCAGACCATCGTCAGACCTTCCATGGAGAAGCCCCTGCTGGCCACTAATTGCATCGCTTGCGGAAATTGCCTTTCCGCCTGCCCGACGGGAGCCCTCAGCGAAAAGCTACCCTATCCTCGAAAGGGACCCTGGCCAACGGAAGAAAGAACCTCTATCTGCCATTACTGTTCCGTAGGCTGTAATTTGAAGATCAAATACCTCAACGGAGATTTATTCTTCATAGCCAGCGCTGCCGGAGGGCCAAACGACGGCACCCTGTGTTTCAAAGGGAAGTTCGGTGCTTTTTCCCAGTTCCAGCCTCGACGCGATATCCGCCCCAAGATCAGGCGAGGGAGAGCCTTCGCGGAGGTTTCCTGGGAAGAGGCCCTTGATTTCGTGGCCGAAGGCCTTAAGGGGATTAAAAAAAAATACGGCCCCCAGGCCATTGCCCTTTTAGCCTCGCCCCAAATGTCCAATGAGGAGCTCTTTCTCGTCCGTAAGTTGGGGCGGGAGGTATTGGAGACCCTTCCTATTGACAGCTTCTCCCATTGCCTGCGCTCAGAAGCTCTGCACGCCCTCGACGAAAGTTTCGGGATGACCTCTTCCACCAATACCATGGCCGAGCTCTCCCAGGCCGATGTCATCTTAACAGTCAATTCTGATCCTTTAGAGGAACATCCTGTCCTGGGTTTCGCCATCCGGCGGGCCGTGAAGAGAGGAGCTTCCCTGATCGTTGTTCACTCTCGGGGCACGGAGATGGCCCGTCAAGCGCACCTCTGGCTGGATGCCCGAAAAGGGAGCGCCGCCGTTTTACTCCATGGGATCATGAAAGCAATCCTGGGAAGGGGAAGGCAGAACGAGGCTTTTATCGATAGGCATACCGTTGGTTTTTCTGAGCTGAAGCATACGTTGGAAAAAACCTCCTTGGAAGAGGTTAGCAACGCCAGTGGGGTGAGCCTGGGAAAGATCCACCGCTGCGCGGAAATCCTCTCCCAGCCGCAGGCCAATGTTTTGGCAGTCTACAACATTGATTCCCCTGCGGATAAATCCGAGAATGATCTCCCAGCCCTTGCCAACCTCCTTTTGCTCACGGGGAAGGTGGGCCGGGTCGCCAATGGCCTCCTTCTGCTCAGAGACCATTGTAACTCCCAGGGGCTCTTGGACATGGGGATCGGGGAGGATGGGAACTCTGTCCACCCGAGAGAACCTGGGAAAAGTGGAACCCTTCTCCCCAGGATGGAAAACGGTGAGGTCAAGGCTTGCCTGATCTTTGGGGAAAACCCTCTAAAAGATTTAAATATGAGGAAATACTTCGATTCTTGCCAATTGCTGATCGTGCAAGATTTTTTTTCCACTGAGACGGCGTTGGCCAGCGATGTTTTTCTCCCGGCTTCCACGGCTTTAGAGACCTCAGGGAGTTATACGAACTTCGAAGGGCGTCTCCAAAGGTTTTCCAGGATTTTCCAAGCCAAGAGTGGCATGGAAAACTGGCAAGTGGTCTGTCGATTAGCTGAGAAGATGGGGCACCCTTGGCCCTACTGCTCTTCTGAAGAAATTCTCGAAGAGATTTTAGGCCAGGCCAATCGATGGCCGGTGAAGGATTCATTCCCTTTTTTCCACAGGAAAGCCCGATTTGGCAACGTTCCTCTTTCTATGGCTATCACTCAGGTTCCTCCATCCTCTTTCTGCTCTCTTTGCGAACGGATGGAATTACTCAGGCAGAAGAAACTAATGCTTTAAAGTCCCAGCGCTCCGGTCTTGGCCGGCAGAGGGGAGGGATAAAATATGGAGGCCACCTCACAGACGAAAATGGATTATATCGAACCGCTGGAAGCTCAGTTGGAGAAGAACCGGAAAGAACTCTCGGAGATGGAAGAGAAGTTGAACAAAAGTGGGAACATGTTGCAGGCCATCCTCCAAACGATTAACGAAATCGTAATCGTTTTCGACAAAGACCTGAACATCAAGATGATCAATCGCCAGGTAAATTTCCGTGATAAAAAATGCCATGAATTTTTTTTCGGGGTACCGGGGGTTTGTGAAGATTGTCCAGTGCTGCGAACGATTCAGGAGAAAAGGGGGGTTACCGTTGAGAAAGTTATCCGGAACGAATATTATCGCATCCAAACCCATCCCCTCACGAACCTACAGGGGGAGGTCGAGGGAGTGATCGAAGTCAGCCGCCCCATCACCAGGGAAAAAGCGAGGGAGCAACAGCTATTCCATGCCGACAAGCTCTCTTCGCTGGGGTTGCTGGTTTCCGGTATCGTCCACGAGATCAACAACCCCAACGCCTATATTTGCGGGAATATTCCCATCATCAGGGAGGCCTTCAAGGCCATCTTTCCGATATTGGACGAGCACGTCCGCCAAAACCCTGGTTTTCAGGTGGCTCGCCTGGATTATTCTCTTTTCAAAGAAAATGTCACTTTGATGCTCGACGACATGATCCAAGGCTGTAGCCGCATTCAGAACATCCTGGGAAGCCTGAAGAGCTTCACCCGCAGGCCCGAAGGGTTGCTCAGCGAAAGAGTGGATCTGAACGACGTGGTCAACGAGGGAATGCGCCTGGTCTACAATACGATGAAACGAATGGCTGTGATTCATACCGACCTGCAGGAAGGCCTTCCTGGCGTGAAAGGCAACAGGGACAAATTGATTCAGGCTTTTGTGAATTTGATGATCAATGCCTGGCAAGCGATCAAGAAAGAGAAAGGAAATATCTGGGTCAAGACCCAATTCGAGCCCAAAGATAACTGCGTTTACCTGAGCATCTGCGATGACGGATGCGGCATGGGAGAATTCGCCAAAGCGCAAATTTTCAATCCCTTTTTCACAACCAAGAAAGAAGGTACCGGGCTGGGCCTCTCGATCGTGGCCAAGATCATCGGCGAACACAACGGCAGGATCGACTTGAAGAGCGAGGTCGGCAAGGGGAGCACCTTTACCCTCCGCTTACCAGTGGAATCTTGAGGAAGTAACATGGGCAGAATCCTGGCCATTGATGACGACCCAGGGGTACTGCGCTATCTGTTTGTCCTCCTGATGCAAACCGGGAAACACGAAGTCAAGACTCTGGAAGATAGCACAAAAGCTATTCAAGAATTGGATCGAGGGAGATACGATGTCTTGTTGTTGGATATGGACATGCCAGGAGTGACTGGCCTGGACATTCTCCAATATGCGCGGGAGAAATACCCGGACTTGGAGACCATCGTCCTCACCGGCGTAGAGGATGTGCAGCTGGCCGTGAGGGCCATGAAATTGGGGGCCTATGATTATCTGTCCAAGCCCGTGAACAACGACCTTTTGCTTCTGGTCCTGGAGAGAGCCTTGGAGCGAATGCTTTTGAAGGACCAGGTTCAGGAATTGCGGAAAGATTTCAAATATGAAGATTTAAATAATAAGGAGGCCTTCCGGGATATCGTCACCCGCAGCCCCGTGATCATCAAAACCCTTCGTTATGTCGAGCGGATTGCCAACAGCCAGTCCAGCGTTCTAATCTGGGGAGAGAGCGGCACGGGGAAAGAGCTGATTGCCCGGGCCATCCATGCCGTGAGCCCGCGAAAGAATCAAAAGTTCATCGCCGTCAACGCCGGAATTTTTGCCACCGAGCTCTTTGCCTCGGAATTTTTCGGCCACATAAAGGGCTCTTTCTCGGGAGCCTATTCAGACAAAAAGGGCTTCCTGGAAGCTGCCCACCGGGGTACCCTCTTTTTAGATGAGATTGGAGAGCTTTCTCTTCCCATTCAGGTGAAGCTGCTGCGGGTGCTGCAAGAAGGAGAATACTTTCGGCTGGGCTCGACCCAAAATCAGAAGGTGGATGTGCGCATCATCGCCGCCACGAACAAAGACCTTCAGGTGGAGATCAAGAAAGGAAATTTCAGAAAGGACCTCTTCTTTCGGTTGAACATTAATTCCATATACCTACCCCCCTTACGGGAACATAAAGAAGACATCCCTCTGCTGGTTTACCATTTCTTGGAAAAATACAACCAGATCAATAAGAAGCAGATTCGAGAGGTTTCTGACCCCGTGTTCAATCTTTTACAACAGTATGACTATCCTGGGAATATCCGGGAGTTAGAGAATATCATCAATAACATGGTCTCGGTCGAAACTTCCCCCCAATTAACCAAATCATCCCTTCCTTCTTATTTCTCGGAGGTTTTCAAAAGTTATAAAGGCTTCTCGCCTCCTCTGGAAGAGAAGACCCTCCAGGAATTGGAAAGGGAATATATCGGGAAAATCCTCGAAAAAGCTGGTGGGAATAGAAGCCGGACCGCTAAAATTCTGGGCATCTCGCGGGTCAACCTGATATCGAAAATTAAGCGTTATCAGTTGGGTTAATCGCAGGGGCAGTAATCTGTAATGGCCATGGAATTATTTGCCTTTCACCTCTCCTTTAGGCGATGTCCAACGTCTTCCCGCTGACTTTCTTGATGCCCCGCCTTTCCTTACATTTCAATGGTTTTCTTTCAGGTTAAAAACCGGAAAAATCTTGCACAACACCCAAAAGAGGATAAAGGGCATGGCTCCGATGAGCAGGGCACCGAAAAGACCTTCTTTAAAAGTTTGGAGGTCGCGCGGGATGATGGGGAGCACATAATGCATATATCCGGCGAAAGTGAGGGAAAAGGACTGGCCGCCGATGACCACGTTCCACCTCATCATGAATACGCCAAAGAGAACCAGAACCAGGGCCCAAAGAGCCCGTTTGATGGTAAGGCCGGGGATCAATAGCAGGATGAAGGGAACCAGGCTTCCGAGGGTATATTGAAATATAAAAATATTGATAAAGTCTTTTTCGTAGATTACATCCCGTAAAATGTCCCAGGATTTAACCGCCGTATACCCCCGGAAGACAAGGTCTAAGAGTTCCAGGCTGATGGAGAATATCATAAAGAAGATGAGGTATTTTGAGGTGATCTTCATCTCGTATTCCTCAACGCCTCGAATCTTTTCTATAGTGGAACGCACGAAGGGGGACTTTTGCCGGGAAGCCAGGATCTTCCTGATTTCCATAGTAATGATGTACGTGACCATGCAGAGGGCCACACCGGAAACAATTGCCGACATGATGAATATGACCGGCATT
>JASEHN010000329.1 GCA_030018715.1 Thermodesulfobacteriota bacterium
AACTCCGGCTGCCGGTCAGCCCGAGTTTACCCAGATTGACATTGAAATGTCCTTCATTGACCGGGAGGATATTTACGCTCTTATGGAGGCAATGATGAAGGCCCTTTTTCAGGAGACCTTGGGCCTTTCCCTCAATACCCCTTTCCCCCGGCTGACCTACGACCAGTCCCTGGCCAAATATGGGGTGGATAATCCGGACGTTCGTTTTGCCCTGGAGATGATGGAAGTGACCGACGTGCTCAAGGAGACCGGCTTCAAAGTGTTTGCCGAGACCATGCAGAGGGGAGGAATGGTCAAGGCCTTGAAAGTTAAGGGCGACCTTTCGCGCAAAGATTTAGATGATCTCAACGAATTCGTAAGGGAAATGGGGGCTAAAGGGTTGGCCTGGGTGCGGGTCGCCCCCGAAGGCTGGAGCGGGCCGATAGCCAAATTTTTATCCGAAAAAGAAAGGTCCTCCCTTGGAGAAAGCCTGCAACCGGATATGGGCGATATCATTTTATTCATGGCTGATTCTCCGAAAATCGCCAACGACGTCATGGGGCGCCTCCGCCTGAGGATAGGGAAACAGTTGAACTTGATCCCCGAGGGCGCCTTCAGCTTTGTCTGGATCACAGATTTTCCCCTGTTGGAATACGATGAGGTTGAGGGGAGGTTTACGGCCAAGCATCATCCATTTACATCTCCCCTGGATGAAGATTTGCCGTTGCTTTCCAGCGCGCCGGAAAAGGTGCGGGCAAAAGCATATGACCTGGTCCTGAATGGATCTGAGGTTGGGGGAGGTAGCCTGCGTATTTACCGGCGGGAAGTACAATCCCTCCTCTTCGAAAAGTTAGGAATCAACCCGGAGGGAGCCAAGAAAAAATTCGGATTCCTTTTGGAGGCCCTGGAGTTTGGGGCTCCTCCCCATGGAGGAATCGCTTTTGGCTTTGACCGCTTAGTCATGCTTCTGGCCGGAGGCGAATCCATCCGGGATGTAATCGCTTTTCCCAAAACCCAGAAGGCCACCGACCTGCTCACCGAGGCCCCCTCGGCCGTAGATGGCCGTCAACTGGCTGAACTCTCCCTGCGGGTCATAGCCCCCAAATAGAGTATCAGTGTGAGTGCGCGTGAAAAAGATCTCACCCGCGCCAATACTTTAATTTACATGACACTGACCACTCGCTCTTTCTCCCTACTTCGGCCAGCCTTTCTGGGAAAACCCCATGGCTACGTCGATGAAGGCCTTTACCGCCCGGGAGAGGTATTTATCCTTGTGGTAGACCAGGTAGAAGCGGTAGGCGATCCGGGCATCGTTGAAGGACAATTGTTTGAGAGATTTGCCCTTTAATTCCTCTTTTACCACCTGCTGGGAGAGGATGGCCATGCCGACCCCGCTCTCCACCATCTTCTTGATGGCCGAAGTGCTTGCCGATTCCATGATGATCACCGGCGAAATCCCTTTTTCAGCCAGAATCTCATCTATGATCCTTCGGGGAGACGAGCCCTCCTCCCGCAAGATCAGCGGCTGACCGTTTAGTTCCTTCAGGGCGATCGATTTTCTTCGGGCAAACGGGTGAGAGGGAGAGACAACTCCAATCAGTAAATCAGTGGTCATCTCCCAAACTTTCAGTTTCTCATTCTTGGGATCATAGGCGGCAATGGCCAAATCGCTTTTATGGAGCAAGGTATTTTCGATGGTCTGGCTGCTGTTACCGGTGCTCACCTGAACCACAATATTTGGATATTTTTTGTGGAAAACCTCCAGCAGGGCGGGCAAGTAAAAATCTCCGAAAGTGAAAGTGGCAGCAATCCTCAGAATTCCCCGCGACAATCCCCTTAAATCGGCGAGGGCTTCTTCGGCCTGACGGGTCAGATTGAGGATCTGGTCGGCAAAATCGAAGAGAACTTTTCCCTCCTCCGTGAGCAGGATCTTTTTCCCAATTCGATCCAAAAACTTCAAGTCGAAAGACTCTTCCAGGCTTTTCACCTGCCAGGTAACCGCCGGCTGGGTCAGAAAAAGTTTTTCTGCTGCTGCGGTAAAACTTTTGGCTTGGGCCACTTCGTAAAAGACTCTAAGCTGATGAAGATTCATAATCCATCCTTAAAAATATTTATCGAAATCATAAAAATTATCAATTTGACTTATATTAGCTTTTGCAGAAAAATTTGTCAAAATCTTCTTTGTCAGGGGAAGAATACCCCTCGTCAAAACCTATAAAGACTCTGAAAACTGAAAACCACGGACCTACGGAGGAAAAGAACATGAATCTGGCTCAGGTCCTCTCCCAATCCTTTGGCAAGCACTCTGACAGGGTAGCCATCGTATTTGGAGGGCGGAGTTATCGATTCCGGGAGATGGAGGAGGAAATCAGGAAGTATGGACTATGGCTGCAAAGAAGGGCGGGAATCGGCAAAGGGGACCGGGTTGCCCTTCTCCTGCCCAAGGGAATGGAATTTATTTTCATGCACCTGGCTGCTTTATCCGTGGGGGCCATATCTTTACCGCTCAACCCGGGTTATTCGGGAGAAGAGATCGCTTATTATCTTTCCGACTCGGGAAGCTCCCTTCTGGTTACCGAAGCATCCGGTTTGGAAAAATTGGGCAAAATACATGAGGGCATCGAAGGATTGAGAACCCTTTTAGTGGATGAGGGATCCCCGGATGGGTGGGATTCCCTTCCCAGGGAACTGGAACAGATGGAAGCGGGTCCTCCCCCGTCCTATCCGGCGAAGGGCGATGACGTGGCCATGATCCTCTATACTTCGGGGACCACCGGGAAGTCCAAAGGAGCGATGATTACCCATGGCAATCTGGTGGCCAATATGCTGGCCCTAAAAAACCTCTGGCAGTGGACGGAGCGGGACATCCTGCTCCATGTCCTTCCCCTCTTTCATATTCATGGCCTGGTCATCGCCCTCCATGGCGGGCTTCATGCCGGCTCGACCCTGATCATGCACGATAAGTTTGATCCCCAACGAACCTGGAAGGCCATCGAGAGGGATAAATGCACGCTGCTGATGGGCGTTCCTACCATGTACCACCGGCTGGTAAAAGAGCGGGAAAGATTAAAGACGGATCTTACCTCAATGAGACTTTTCATCGCCGGGTCGGCTCCGCTATCGGAAAGCCTCTTTCATTCCTTTGAAGCGTCCACCGGGTTCCGGATTTTGGATCGGTATGGAATGACCGAAACGTCCCTCATCGCCTCCAACCCCCTCGATCCCCATAGAAGAAAACCAAACAGCGTGGGATATCCGCTCCCAGGTGTCCAGGTGCGCATTGTTTCCGAAAGAGGCGAGGATGTGAAAACAGGTGAAGTGGGAGAAGTTTGGATTCAAGGGGAGAGTGTCTTTAAGGGCTACTGGCAAATGCCCGGGAAGACAAAAGAGTCCTTTGAGGGCCGCTGGTTCAAATCAGGGGATTTGGGATATCAGGACCCAGAGGACTCTTTGCGTCTCCATCTCGTTGGGAGAGCCAAAGAGCTGATTATCACCGGGGGATACAATGTCTACCCCAAAGAAGTGGAGAACGTTCTGGAGAAGCATGAAGCCATCCAGGAAGCGGCGGTCATCGGGCTTCCGGACGAAAATTTCGGTGAAAGGGTGGCAGCCGTGGTAGTATTCAAAAAAGATCAAACGCCCCCTTCGTTCAGAGCGATCATTGATTTTTGCAGAAAAAATCTGGCCGGTTATAAATGTCCCAAAGAAGTAGTAGCAGTCGATCAATTACCGCGAAATGCCATGGGGAAAATCCAAAAGATGGTTTTTCAAAGGGGGATTCAGCCTCGCATTAACCATGTATAGCGACACCTGTTTCTGCCACCCCCCCTATCCTTTTCAGGGTTGATTGCCGCGGATCTTAGTAATCCTTACCCCCCTTCCAGTTCTTTTCAGATAAGCCATGGGTAGGCCTTTACTTTTAATGTTTTATTTTCCTCTTGTCTGGTTTAAAATATTATCTTGACTGCATTGGTAAATAAATTAGGTTTTTTTCACTCTGTAAGTTGAAACGTAGGCGCTGTTTAATGCCAATGGCCGGAACCTACCCTCGTATAAGGAGCATTGTCTTTTCCAGTTCGGGGAATAGAATTGCTATCTCGTTGCCAATAGGTTATAAATAGACGAAAATTAAGGTCTCAAATAGAATTGATGATCTCGTAAAAAGTCGTCACTCCGGTGAAAACCGTCCGCCTCAGGCGGACAGAGAACTTATAACTATTTGAAAGAACTGGATTCCGGCTTTCGCCGGAATGACAGAAAGACGCTTTTTCAGACTTTTTACGAATTCATCAGAATTAGGAGGGCCTAAAAAGATGACTACAAAAAAAATCGGGCGCAGGGATTTTTTGAAATCGTCATTTGCCGGCTTGGGGGGATTCATTTACCTGGG
>JASEHN010000330.1 GCA_030018715.1 Thermodesulfobacteriota bacterium
GCGGATCACTTAGACGTTTTACACTTATTCTTTACTTTTTCTTAATCATGGTTTTTAAACTCTGTGATCTCTGTGCCCTCTGTGGCTAATTTTAATTTAAAATTTTTTCACGGGGGTGGGCAGGAGAATTCATACACTTGTAACCCCAGATTTATTATGTTACAAACGGATTACGCTTTTAAAGGATTTAGAATTTACCAGTAGATCCGGGGCAAATTCTTAGAGAGAAGGGGGCCAACATGGACTTGAAAGAAAAGGTAGCGGTTGTGACGGGAGCGGGTGGCGGTATCGGCAGGGGGATTGCTTTGAAATTTGGGTCCCTGGGGGCCCGGGTAGTGGTGGCTGATATTAAGATGGAAGGTGCGAAGGAGACTGTTGCTCTGCTGGAGAAGGGAGGAGCCAAAGGGTTGGCCCTGGGAACTGACATTACTGAATTTGGGCAGGTTCAAGAAATGGTCAAAAATACCCTGAGCGCCTTTGGCCAAATAGACATTCTGGTAAATAATGCCGGCTGGGACAAAATCGAACCTTTTACGAAGAACAGCCCTGAGCTATGGGAGAAAGTCATTGCCATCAATTTGAAAGGCCCCATTTATTGCACCCGGGCGGTCCTCGACCCGATGATGGAGCGAAAATACGGGAAGGTCATAAACATCAGCTCCGATGCCGGAAGAGTGGGAAGCACCGGAGAGGCAGTTTATTCAGCCTGTAAGGGCGGAATCATCGCTTTTACGAAGACCATCGCCCGGGAAATGGCCCGTTACCTGATCAATGTCAACTGCGTCTGCCCGGGCGCAACCGATACCCCCCTGCTGGCAGAGCTGACCGGGGGAGAGGCCGGAGCCAAGATCATCGAAGCCATGGTCAAAGCCGTTCCCTTCCGCCGGTTGGGTAAACCGGAAGACATTGCCGGAGCAGTGGCTTTCCTGGCGTCGGACGAGGCAGCCTTCATTACCGGTCAAACGTTGAGCGTTTCCGGCGGTCTAACCATGTGTTAAAACCCGTAAGTTGTGAGTGTTTAGTTGGAAATATTTTAAAAAATTTTTCCCGACTCTTCACTAATACCAACTTGCCCAAAAGGGCGTTATAACATTATTTACCTTTCCCCGGCCCGGGGGCCAGGTCGCTTCGCTTGGCATCATGAGGCGGTGGTTCTTCCATGGATGGGGCGGGAAAGTGCACCCCGCCTCACTTTACGGAGGCCAAGCTGGACGCTCTGGGCAAGGTCTTTTCCCAGCCGATGCTGCCCGCGCTCATCGTCCTGGCCCCCGGGCCACGACAAAGTGAAACCCACTATAACGCTAATTGTTGCAACGTGGCACTAAGCTTATTACGCCGAACTAAAATAACGGGGGAATAAAGAGATCGTAGTTTAAAATTTCCTCGGTAACGTTATAGATCCTGTGTTTGGTATTTTTCGGAACCCGGATAAACGTTCCTTTTTCGATTTCAAAATCGCCGATGCCCTCGATCCACATTTTTCCCTTTCCGGAAAGGAGGAAAATAATATCTTCTTGGGTTTCGTGGACATGCTCCGGGATTTCTTGTCCTCTGGGGATTTTGACCAGGAAACAGGTTACCTCGGCCTGGTCTGTTTTCTTGGTGAGAAGCAACTTGATCTGAATCGGTAAAAAGGGGTGGGGCTCCCAGGCCAAATATTTTTCTCTTTTAACGTAATCCATGGCACCTCCGTGAATGAGTTTTTAGTGTTCAGCGTTGAGTGGTAAGTCGTAAGTTTTTATTGATCTTGCGTTAGGCCTCAATTATTTGACAAACCAGCTTAATTAGTATAAGATTTTTTTAATATTTTGAATACACCCATTGCTTAAGAGGAGGAAAGGCGATGGAGAAGCGCGACTGGGAACTCGTCCAGAAGTACATATCCAGCGACCCCGAGCTGAAACGTTATATAGATGAGCACGAAGAATTCGAAAGAAAACTCGGGGAAATGAACCGTCTTTTGTACCTGACTCCTGAGGAAGAAGTAGAGCGGAAGAAAATCCAAAAATTGAAGCTTGCCGGCCGCGATCGAATCGAGGCCATTCTTGCTCAATACCGATCCCAGGGCGGGCGGGGGTAAGATTTTGAAAAAAACTGGCGCTGAAATTTTAATCGAATGTCTGAAACTGGAAGGGGTGGACACGATTTTCGGATTTCCCGGAGGAGCCGTCCTGAGCATTTACGACACTCTTCTTAAATATACCGAAGAAATCCGCCATATACTTGTGCGCCACGAACAGGGAGCCGTTCATGCGGCTGATGGGTATGCCCGATCATCGGGAAAAGTTGGGGTTTGCCTGGTGACCTCCGGCCCCGGAGCCACAAACGCCGTGACCGGCATCGCTACAGCTTACATGGATTCTGTCCCTCTGGTGGTCTTCACCGGTCAGGTGCCCACCATGCTCATCGGCAACGACGCCTTCCAGGAAGCAGACATCGTTGGTATCACCCGCCCCTGCACCAAGCACAACTACCTGGTCAAGGATGTCAAGGACCTGGCTCTGGTCATCAAGCAGGCTTTCCACTTGGCCAGGACAGGACGACCCGGCCCCATCCTTGTGGACCTGCCCAAGGATGTGATGGCCGACACGTCCGATTTTAGCTATCCTTCCAAGATCAAGATGCGCAGCTATAACCCGACTTACCAGGGTCATCCCGGGCAGATCAAGCGAGCGGTGAAACTAATCGCCAAAGCCCAAAAGCCCCTGATTTACGCCGGAGGGGGAGTAATTCTTTCCAATGCTTCCAAAGAACTTACTGCCCTGGCCCAGAAATTCACCATTCCCGTGACCAACACCCTCATGGGACTGGGAAGTTTTCCGGGGACGAGTCCTCTCTTTTTGGGCATGCTCGGGATGCACGGAACTTTTCAGGCCAACATGGCCGTCACCCATTGCGATGTGCTCATTGCCGTTGGGGCCCGGTTCGACGACCGGGTAACCGGCAAGGTGGAAAATTTTTCACCCCATTCCCAAAAGATTCATATCGACATCGACCCTACATCGATCTCCAAGAATGTTCTGGTGGACATCCCCATCGTCGGGGATGCCAAGAGTGTTCTCAAATCCATGCTCAAAGTCATCGAAGAAGAACCGGCCCAGGACTGGCCCAGAATGCGCGCCGAGTGGTTTAAAAAGGTTACGGAATGGGCCCAAACGTCTCCTTTAAACTACAAATCCGGCCCCTGCATCAAGCCGCAATTTGTCATCAAAAAAATAAATGAGATTACCAGGGAAATCAACGGCGATGAATTCATCATTACCACGGAAGTGGGCCAGAACCAGATGTGGACCGCCCAGTTTTTTACCTTTACAAAGCCGCGCACCTTGATAACCTCGGGCGGCCTGGGGACGATGGGTTATGGGTTTCCGGCGGCTATTGGCGCCCAGGTGGCTCATCCGGGAAAAGCCGTCATCGACATTGCCGGAGACGGGAGCTTCCAGATGAACATCCAGGAGCTGGCCACGGCCGTTCAGTACAAACTTCCGGTGAAAGTGGCCGTATTGAACAACCACTGCCTCGGTATGGTGCGTCAGTGGCAACAGCTCTTCTGCGATCAGCGCTATTCCCACACCATCTTCGAGGTCATGCCCGATTTTGTCAAACTGGCCGAAGCCTACGGAGCAGTGGGCCTTAGGGCAACCAGGCCGGAGGAAGTCGAGCCGGTTTTCCGTGAAGCCCTTTCCATTCACCGGCCAGTAGTCATGGATTTTGTGGTCGATCGCGATGAATGCGTTTACCCCATGGTTCCCGCGGGCGCGGCCCTTACTGAAATGCTTCTGGTGTAAGGAGAACATGCGACACGTCATATCGGTTTTAGTGGATAATGAGCCAGGGGTCCTCTCCCGGATTTCCGGGCTTTTTAGCGGGCGGGGCTTTAACATCGAAAGCTTAAACGTGGCCGAGACCCTGGATCCTTCGGCCTCCCGGATGACCCTGGTTACCCGCGGGAACGACCAGATCATCGAACAGATCATCAAACAGCTAAATAAGCTGGTCAATGTAATTAAGGTCCTTGATTTAACTGGCTCTGATTACGTGGAGCGGGAGATGGCCCTGATTAAAGTGACCGCGGAAGCGACCTCCCGGGCAGAAGTTCTGCGAATGGTGGACATCTTCCGGGGACGGGTGGTGGACGTTTCCCCTAAATCCTACACTCTGGAAATTACCGGGGACGAGAAAAAGATCCAGGCGGTCATCAACCTTCTCGCCCCCATCGGTATCATGGAAATTGTGCGCACAGGAAAAGTAGCCATCACCCGGGTCAAAAAGGATGGAGCCAATTCTGGCGAGGCCCGCGAGAAAGATATTGAACCTTAAGCTACTGTAAAAAAACCGTAACACTTTAGCTCTTTGAAAAAAGG
>JASEHN010000331.1 GCA_030018715.1 Thermodesulfobacteriota bacterium
CCCGGGCCGTGAAATATGGAGTCACCAAAGATTACGTTACCGGGCTGGAAGTAGTTCTGCCCACGGGGGAAATCATCTCCACGGGTGTCCGGACGGTCAAAAGCGTTGTCGGTTATGACTTGACTAAATTATTAGTAGGCTCGGAGGGAACCCTCGGGATCATTACCAAGATCATCCTCCGCCTGCTCCCTTTACCCAAAGCCAAACGCACCATGCTGGCCATTTTCCCGACTATCGAAGCGGCGGCCACTACCGTCTCCCGGATTATCAGCTCCCGCATTATCCCCGCTACTTTAGAATTTATGGACAACGCCACCATTCGCTGCGTGGAGGATTATTTACATATCGGCCTGCCCGTTAATGCCGGGGCTCTCCTGATCATCGAAGTGGATGGCCATCCGGAAGCCGTTGCCCAGGATATTCAGGAAATCCAGAAGATCTGTTCGGCTAACCTGGCCATCGAGACCAAAGTGGCCAAAGATGATAAAGAAGCGGAGGAGCTCTGGAAAGCCCGGCGGTCGGTTTCCCCGGCAGTGGTAAAACTTAACCCCACAAAAATCAACGAAGACATCACCGTTCCCCGTTCGAAAGTGGCCGAGATTCTCCGGCGAGTGGAAGCCATTTCCAAGAAATATAATCTGATCATCGTAAATTTTGGCCATGCCGGCGATGGAAATATTCACGTGAATGTGATGATCGATAAACGCCGGCCGGAGGAAGTGGAACGGGCTCACTCCGCCGTCCGCGAGATCTTTGCAGCCGCCCTGGAATTGGGCGGAACCCTTTCCGGTGAACACGGCATCGGCATCACCAAAGCGCCCTATCTTTCCATGGAATTGGGTGACCTGGGTGTGCAAGTGATGAAGCGCATTAAGAAAGCTTTCGATCCGAATAATATTTTAAACCCGGGGAAGATATTTCCAGATCATCAATCTGCCAAAGGACATTGAAAACCGTAAGGCGCAAGGCGCGAGAGCGTAAGGCGTAAACCGTCAACACCCTAAGCCCTTACCCTCAAACTGAAAACTCAACACTTTACACTTTACACTCTACACTTAACACTTTTCCGATTATGAAAACTTTACCTGAAGTTCTGGAAGAAGCCCGCCAGTGCGTGAAGTGCGGCAACTGCATGGCCCAATGTCCGGTCTACGTGGAAACCCTGGAAGAACCACTCGTGGCCCGGGGGAAGTTGGGTTTGATTGAGGCCGTGGGTGAAGGCGACAGCGAGTTTAGCAAGCGTTTGGGCAAAATCCTTTCTCAGTGCCTGCTCTGCGGAACCTGCGCTGAAAATTGCCCGAACGGCATACCCGCCGATGATATCATCCGCGAGGCCCGCTCCCTCCTTGTTAAGGAAAAAGGGCTTTCGCTACCCAAAAAGGCCATTTTTAAACACCTGTTGGACAGTGAGCATCTCATGCCCCTGCTCCTTAAAGGGGTGGCGTCCCTTCAGAACCTTTTCCTGAAAAAGATACCGGAAGAAAGCGGCCTGCGCCTGCGTTTTCCCATGCCTGTACTGGATCAACGCCGGCTCATTCCTCCGCTGGCTCCTGATTCTTTCCTGGATCTACACGCCGGCTGGGTGCGCGCGGAAAAAGAAACCAGGCGTGTAGGCCTTTTTGTCGGTTGTGTAAGCAATTATCTTTTCCCCCGCATCGGCCGGTCGGCCTTAGACCTTTTCCTCCGTAATGGAGTCTCGGTCTTTATTCCCAAAAGCCAGCGCTGCTGCGGCCTTCCGGCATTCGGATCCGGGGATGAAGAAACTCCCCGCTCTCTGGCCAGGAAGAATATCGAAGCATTTGCAGAAGAAGGCCTGGAGGAGATCGTCGCCCCCTGCGCCTCCTGCGCTTCCATGCTCAAGTTGGATTATCCTTTGCTTTTCGACGAATCCGACCCTTTCCGGGCGCAAACTTTATCTTTCTCCTCGAAGGTCAAAGACGCTTCCCAATTTTTAGAAGGGTTGTTCGCCCAAAAAACGGGGGGGAATGAATTTACTGGAAAATCTTTGCGGGTCACTTACCATGATCCCTGCCATCTTCGCCGCAAACTGGGGATTTTTAAAGAACCCCGCGATCTTTTGAAAGCCTTACCCGGCCTGGAATACGTTGAGATGGCCGAGGCCAACCGCTGCTGCGGACAAGGGGGCAGCTTTAACCTCGCCAACTATGACCTTTCCCTTAAAATCCTGGGGAAGAAAACTCAAGCCATTGATGAAAGCGGAGCGGATATCGTTACCACGGCCTGCAGCGGATGCCTGCTCCAGCTCATGGATGGGCTGCACCAACAAGGCTTGAAGAAAGAAGTTCGCCACCTGGTGGAGATGATCGACCAGGCGACCCTTTCCGCATTTCACCTTCAAAATGTGAAGATCGGGTTTCTGAGGCGGCGTTGATTTCGTATTGAAAGAGTGTAACGGAAAAAATCAGCGGTGGCTGTTAGCCATCCGCTGGAGTGGGTTGTTCGCTGATTATTCCTTGTCTAATTCCTCTTGCAGGCTCGGAGGGAGTTTCGCCTCCAGCTGTGGATATGTTTCAATGATACGTAGAATATCAGCGAGATCTTTTTGTCGTTTGCTTCTCCGCCTGGTTTGATCGGTGTACGCCCACACTTTCCCCCGCAAAACGTCGTCGAGGCTTGCCACATACATCTTGTACCCCAGGACATCCCTCAACTCTGCGCGTGGGATAAACTCCTGGTATCGAGGATCAGTCTGAAGTTGAATCCGAAGATCCGATTGCGGACTCCTCATGTTCACGCTATGTTCGAATTGTTCAACTGTTAATCCCCGCCTTTCAGCAGCACGGTAGGTAGTTTCCACATCCTTAACCGCTATCACAATATCTACATCAAGACTCACCACCGGCTCAACGTAAGCATTCACGGCCAGGCCACCGATAACACAGTACGGGGAAGCCGTCTCTATTATAATATCAAGAAGTATCTGAACTATGTCTGATTGCCCGTTTGCCAGAGAATTCAAGAATTCCTTGCCCGTCATCTTAGTGCTCTCCTTATCCCACGGATTGCTGTTTCGTGTTCTCGAAGAACTTCGCGTAGAATACGGTTCAAGTCGGCATCCCTGGGGACTTTGCCCTGAACTTTGTTCCCCGGTGTGTCCACAAGATGGTGTATCAAAGTCTCAATATCCTTTCAGGTACCGAACCCTTTGGATGCGGAATATGATGAAACTATCCCACTTTCCACTATGACGATCTCTGAGATGCCAACGGATTCTCCCCAAAAGGTTCTTTGTTAAGCCTATATAATATAACCGATCTTTCCGATAAAGAGCATAAATTCCTGCGTACCAACGCATGATTTCTCGAAGGCGCTGTGCAAATAAAGGACTCTCAAGAATCGCACTTGGCAGGTGGCGCGACATCCCCTTGATAAGAGCACCTTTGGTGCTCCGTTGCTTTCTTTTCCTTTCAGTAGGAGGCTTGGTCTTTTTATTCTTGCTCATGGTCGTATCTATCCTTTTCCAGCGAACGATTATTAAACCGCATTTCTTCCAAGTACATGCATTGCTATTGCCATCACATCACGGGCGTCCTCGTCGATGACTGAGTACGGATGGTCGTTCGTATTAACCGCCCGGTATCCGACACTGTCTGCAGCAAGAGGCGCACGGAAATGGGTGACGGGGTTTCGATTGCGTCGGATATTCTCTATGCGGTTGTACTCATCCTCGGTCAACCAACCGGTGGCCTTGGCCTCAGATAGAAGTCTAGAGACGGTTACCCGTTCAAGATCGTTCCGACCTGACATGTAGAACCATGCGGCGAGTGTCATTTCTATGAAGGCAAATCCGAGAAGTATTGAAGCAAGGAATTGCCCATAGATAAACGAATATCTGGCCTCTTCAAAGAGATACTTTGCGGTGAGACCAGCGGGAAATGTGAGGTATTCAGCTTCTGGTGTTATGCTCGCAAGCCAATCAAGACGAGCAACTCTATCGGCCTTGCAAGTCATATCTTCGTTCGCCAACCATTCTGCGGATTCCTTCATAGTGTCTTCTTTTCTTACTTTAACGATTAAGCTAAGGGGCGCGGCGGTTTTTTGCCGCGTCCCTCTTGAGCAACTTGTTAAGTGGTAATCATTTTTATTTCATTTCATAAACTCAATAATCAAGTCTGACCCCGTATCCACAGCAGTATCGCGAAGCGCTAGAGACGACTGCCCTCGCTACTGCTTTCGCGGCCCCGTCGAATAGATCAACCATCCAATATCTCTCGGGCCAGGTCTTGAGCTTCATATTGGCCCAAACCTTATATGGATCGATTGCCATTGCTATTTTCTCCCAATTCTTGTGCAGCCCAACGGCGAGCTGAGCGGCGGATCGGGTGGCGGCGCGAGCTGGC
>JASEHN010000332.1 GCA_030018715.1 Thermodesulfobacteriota bacterium
TGATACTCGTGGTGGCGATTACATGCCTGGCCCCAGCCTTCTACGAGATGTCGCTGAGGAAGAGATCCCCGATATCTTAACTCCGGAGCAGAAGGCTAAGCAAATAGGGAGTGAAAGGTTCAAGCTTATGGCCTGGCCAGGACGGGACTTGATGAATACATATACCAAGAAGCGGTGGGGTAGGTATTTTGGAGAAGTAGGACTCACCTGTGGTTGTCATATGCCCACTTTATACCGAGCCATGATTACAGGAAAACCTTATCCAGTAAAAGCGTTATTGACAGTTTGGAGCAATCCGATGATCACGCAAGGCAACATCAAATTAGTCTATAAAGGTCTTAAGAGCCTGGACCTTTATGTGGTCCATGATTATTTTTTAACTCCATCCGCTGACCTTGCTGATTATGTTTTCCCATGCGCCAGTTGGATAGAAAGGCCTTGGCTTTGGGATCAGTATAGTGAGGATTGTGATATCTATGCCGGCGAGGCTGGACTACCCTCTACCATTCCGGGAGAATACGAGCACAGGACCGATTATGAGTTTGTTCGTGGATTGGGGATTCGGGTGGGGCAAGAGAAGTACTGGCCATGGAAGAACCTTGAGGAGGTCTATGACTGGAAGATTGAGCCTCTCAAAATGACATTTAAAGAATTCATGCAGGAGGGAGGTTACTATTTCCCCGAGCACCAATATAAGAAATATGAGAAGATGGGAGGCTTTGCCACTCCTACGGGTAAGTGTGAGTTATACTCCACAATATTTGAGAAGCTCGGCTATGACCCATTGCCAAAATATGAAGAGTCCTTTGAGAGTCCGATCAGTAGGCCAGATTTGGCTAAAGAATATCCATTCATATTTATCAACGGAGGAAGATTCCTCCCCTACTTCCACTCGGAACATCGTCAGATTGAGTCTATTCGAAAAAGACGGCCAGAGCCACTTGTACAGATTCATCCAGAAACGGCTCAAAAGATGAATATTCAGGATGGCGATTGGGTGTGGATCGAGACGTTGCGGGGAAAGGTGAGAATGAAATGCCAGTACTTTGATGGCATCGATCCGAGAGTCATTCATGCGGAGCATGGTTGGTGGTTTCCTGAATTACCCGGGGAGGAGCCATGGCTCCATGGGGTATGGGAGTCAAATGTGAATGTCCTTACCGAAGATGATCCAGAGGTTTGTAATAAGATCAGTGGTGGCTGGCCTCTTAAAACCGGCCTCTGTAAGATTTACAAAGTGAAATCATATGGGAGCTCACTTTGAATCTTTGGAGAGGGTGATTCCAACATTAAATATTCTTAAAAGGAGGTGCAAAGATGAAAGGGAAAGGGTTATTCTTATTTGTTCTAATTGGCATGCTTGTGGTGGTTGGTGCTAATCCAGCTTTGGCGGCACCTATAGAAATAAGGGTTGCCAACTTTCAGCCACCCTTGCATAAGTCAAATGAGATGCTTAAAAACTGGATGAGCACAGTGGAGACGGAAACTGGCGGCAAGGTTAAGTTCACCCTCTACCCAGGTGCCACTCTTGCCAAAGCGAAGGACACCTATGATGCCACAGTTAGGGGCATTGCTGATATGTGCCACACATTTGCTGGATATTCCTTGGGTAGATTCCTTCTATCAGAGGTAGTGATCTTGCCGGCTTTGGGTATGAAGAACTCGGAACACGGTGCTCGCGTCCTGGGGGACCTCTATGAAAAGTTCCCTGAGGTAAGGGCAGAGTACAAAGACGTCCACTTGCTCTGGATCTGTCCGTCCGTTCAGCGGCAATGGCACGGCACCAAACCTATCCGCCGTGTCGAGGACATTAAGGGGCTGAAGGTAAGGGCTCCCGGGTTTGAAGGGGTTATTGTGAAAGCGCTGGGAGGCGTCCCGGTAGACATAGCCGGACCTGATGTTTATCTTGCCATGCAGAGAGGGACGATAGATGGCACTTTTCACCCTTGGGAGACTGCCATCAGCTACAGGTGGTATGAGGTAGCCAAGTATCATACCACGATGAACTTCTACCTCGCTGGGGTATTCATTGTGGCAATGAACCTTGACACCTATAATAAGCTGCCCAAAGATGTCCAGAAGGTAATAGATAAACACAGTGGCAAGTATGGGGCAATAGAGGTTAATGCCAAAGGGATGTGGGACAAGTATGACAAAGTATCCTTTGAGGAGGTAAAGGCAAAACCCGGTCGGGAATTCTTTGAATTAAGCAAGGAAGATTTAGCTAAGGCTACTGAGCTTTGTCGTCCGGTATGGGATAAGTGGGTAGCCGATAATGAAGCCAAGGGGCTACCAGGGAAAAAGATTCTGGATGAATGCCTTCGCCTTGTTGAAAAATACAAGTAGTAGCCCATGTCCAATATTAAAGCCCTAGGGAGAATAATTCACCGATTAAGCCGGTTAGTTAATAGCGTAGGGATAGGCATTATCGTGGCGATGATGCTTCTCACTACAGCCGATGTATTTCTACGCTATTTATTTAACCGCCCGATATTGGGCACTGTTGAGCTTACCGAGTTTATGATGCTTCTTGTAGTCTCTCTAGGGATAGCCTATACCCAATTCAATAAGGGGCATATCTTTGTCGAACTAATAACCTCCAGGTTTTCGCCAAAGGCGCAGGCGGTTATTGAGAGCATTGGCTATTTTTTTTGCTTGGTCATATACCTCTTAATAGTGTGGCAGGCAGTGGTGCAGGCACAGGTTGAGTGGTTCCATGGTATAAAGTCTGGGGCACTAGAGATACCTAAATACCCCTTTTACTTATTATTCGCTTTTGGTTGTACTCTGCTGAGTCTAGTCTTTTTAGTAGACCTTTTTGAGTCCTTGAGTCGGGCGGTAAGGAAGTGAGCTCAACTATTTGTGGTTTTATTGGCATTGGCTTTTTATTACTGTTTCTTGTCCTGAGGGTGCCAGTTGGTGTTGTTATGGCTGTGGTTGGCTTTGCTGGCTTTGCCTACCTTGGTGGCTTAGGCCCTGCATTGGGTGTTCTTGCCACTAGCCCCTATTCCACTCTCGCCTCCTATACTATGAGTGTTGTCCCCCTTTTTGTTCTTATGGGTATGTTTACCTTTTACTCAGGAATAAGCCGAGACCTCTATTTTGCTATGTACAGCTGGCTAGGGCGCCTGCCGGGAGGTCTGGCGATGGCGACTGTAGGTGGCTGCGCTGGTTTTGCTGCTATATGTGGCTCCAGCGTAGCCACTTCGGCAACTATGGGCGTTGTGGCCTTACCTGAAATGAAAAGGTTTAAATATGCTGATACCTTGGCTACTGGCGCTCTGGCCGCTGGCGGTACCATTGGCATCCTCATTCCACCCAGTATTTGTTTTGTTGTCTACGGAGTGATAACCGAGCAATCTATTGGCAAGCTTTTCGCCGCTGGCTTTTTCCCCGGATTGCTTGAAGCTGCCCTTTATATAATTACCATTTATATTCTTTGCCGACGCAATCCCCAGCTAGGTCCTCGGGGGCTTAGTGTAAGCTTAAAAGAAAAAATAGTTTCGCTCAGGGGTATCTGGGCAGTGCTGGCTTTATTTATCTTTGTTATGGGGGGCATGTATATGGGGATTTTTACGCCTACCGAAGCTGGGGGAATCGGAGCCTTCGGTGCTTTCCTTTTGATGCTGGGGAAGGGGGCGGTGGCGCGGTCAAACTTTACTGATTCCCTCGTGGAAACTGGGCGGATTACTGCGATGATTATGTTCATTATGCTCGGAGCCATGATTTTTGGTTATTTCTTAACCATAAGCAAGATTCCTATGGACATGGCGGAGTGGATAGCTGGGCTTGCTGTGTCCCGCTATATTATCCTTGCGGCTATTTTACTGCTATTTATATTCCTTGGTTGTCTTATGGATACCCTGGCAATTATTATGCTTTGCGTGCCCATCTTCTACCCGGTAATCCTTGCCCTTGGCTTTGACCCTATATGGTTTGGAGTGATAATGGTGAGAGTATCAGAGATAGGATTGATTACCCCACCAGTAGGTATAAATGTCTATACACTCAAGGGAGTGGCTAAAGATGTCCCCCTTGAGACAATCTTTAAAGGCATATTCCCCTTCCTTATAACTGATATAGTTTCGTTGCCTATCTTGATAGCTTTCCCCCAAATCTCGTTATTTCTGCCCAGTCTTATGGGGTAGAAATGAGGCTTTTGTTTTGGAATATAAGGGTACGCAAACTGCCCTTATGCCAAAGGAGCAGAAGGTAGTCAAGCTGTCTGATTTTCTTGAGGAGTTTAAAGAAGCGTTGGTTGAGAGTGTCGTAAATAAGTACACCGATTAAGCCAATTGTACATCAGGGATCCTGAAGGGGTAGAAAATTTGACATTGGGGGACTGTAACGGACGGA
>JASEHN010000333.1 GCA_030018715.1 Thermodesulfobacteriota bacterium
AGGCGGACGGCTTTCGCCGGAATGACGGGGAAAGGGGCTTTCGGACTTTTTACGACTCCATCAACTTTAGAACTTCAGAATATAAATCACCAGGCGTAAGTCGTGAGGCCGTAAAAGAAGATCAAGATTCCTTGCTCACCGCTCTTGCGCCTGGCGCTCTCGCGACTTACGGAATATTTACGGTTCTCTTTCAATAATCGTGGCCACGCCCTGCCCGCCGCCGACGCAGGCGTTGGCCAGGCCATACCGCCCGCCTTTGGCCTGCAGGATACGGGCCAGGGTACCCACCAGACGAATACCGGTTGCTCCCAATGGATGCCCTATGGCTAAGCCCCCGCCCATCACGTTGATCCGTTCCGGATCGATTCCTAATTCTTTCAGGCAATTCAGGACAACAATGGCGAAGGCTTCATTGATCTCCCAGTAATCGATATCCTTAACCTGCAAACCCGCCTTCTCCAGGGCTTTGCGGCTGGCTGGAACAGGTCCCGCTCCCATGATGGTGGGGTCCACCCCGGCGAATCCAATGGAACGGATGGTGCCCAGGGACTGGATCCCTTTCTTTTTAGCGGTCTCCTTGGACATGAGGATCATGGAGGTGGCCGCAGCATTCAGGGGGGAGGAGGTCCCGGCGGTGACTACTCCATCCGGTTTATAGGCCGGTTTCAGGTCTTTCATTCCCTCCATGGTGGTGTCTGCCCGGACAGCCTGGTCTTTGTCCACAACCATGATCTTCCCGTCACCTTGCTCGGCCTCGACTGGCAGGATTTCATCCTTAAAGAAGCCCTCTTTCTGGGCCTTGGCTGCCAGCTGATGCGACCGGACTCCCCAGCGGTCCATATCTTCCTTGGTAAAACCGGCCTGGGCAAAAAGTTTCTCCGCGGTAAATCCCATATTCAAGGTGGTCATCATATCCCAGTGCTTGTATGCCGCCTCCGTAAAAAGGCGCATGTTCGGGGAGATCGCCCCTTTCTCCGCCACCGCACCCATGGCCACCCGGGTCATGTGCTCCATGCCCCCGATCATCACTATGTCGGCAAAGCCCATGGCGATTTCCATGAAGCCGATGTGGATGCCGGCCATGGCCGACCCGCACTGCTGGTCAACGGATTTTGCGGCAATGGTCTGGGGCAGGTTGGCCAGGAAAATGGGGAAGCGGCCCCCATAACTCCATTGCTCATTCACACCCATGGCTGATCCTACTATAAAATCATCGATCTCTTCAGCCTTGATTCCCGTCCTTTTAATTAATTCAGGGAGCAACCTGGCCAGAAGATCATCCGATCTCAATTTGTGGAACCAATCCCGAGCCGGTTCAGTGGGCCGGGATCGGGATTGGGCAGTTCTTAAATATCCGGCAATGACGACTTCATTCATCGCTAACCTCCTTTTCAGTCAGCCAGGAGCAGGGAGCGGGGAGTTCCGTGCCCCTGGCTCCCTGCGTTTATCATTTCTTTGTTTCTGGCGTTTCGGGATTTTTGGGTCTTTCGGGTATGCCCGCCAGTTTTTTAACCATCTTTTTGCATTTTTCAATGTCATATTGCGTGGTGATGGCAATGGCTTCCATGATCGGCGAGCCGCCGCCATGGAAAGCGCCGTAACTATGAATGCCTCCGGTAGCCGAACAGGCCAGATCCCCCACATATCGCCACAATTGCGCCGCATCCTCCGGCGGAATATCCGGATTGCGGGTAATATATTTATACAGAAGGTCTTTGGTCTCCGGGTTCACAAAGTCCCCTTCATAAGGGAAAGTGGCTGGCATGCCACCGGAGACATCGCAAAGTATCTCTGCTTCACGGAATACCGCCTCTCCTGTCAAACAGCGGCCCACGTTGGCATAAATGGAATTGGGAATGAAACTTCCCGGCCCGTAGGACTTAAACCCCACTCCTGGTATGTACACTTCTGGTTTGCCCAATTCGGAGGCGGTGAACCCGGCAGCGTAGCCCAGCTCGGACACCCGAATGATTTCAGCCAACTTGTCGCGCACATGCGAGGCCCTGGCAATGCCGTTGTACTCTGCCGCCAGGGCTACTGTCCCGAGCATTAAATCACCGAGAGCGGGTTTGCATCCGGAATAGCTGTGCCGATGGAAGAGGGCAAAGAGGAGGGCACAAACTCCTCCGTGGACTGTCTCGCCGCAGAGAAAAACCCTTTCCCAGGGAATAAAGGCGTTGTCAAAGATGGTATAGGAATCCGTGGACCCGGGCGTAAAACCTCTCTTGAAGTATTCCCGGTCGCGTAGGTTATGCACCGTTACCACCTGTTTGACCCCTTCCCAGTCTCCGGGAACGGCGAAGGCCACAGCCCAATCCTTCTCCTCCGGCAAAAGAGCGCGGGTGGGAACTACCAGGATTTCATCGGCCACGGAAGCTTCGGAGTTGTGCACCTTGGACCCCCGGACTACAATTCCATCGCTCTTTCTCTCCACCACGCGGACGTACATATCCGGGTCTCTCTGCTGGCTGGGTCGTTTCATGCGGTCGCCCTTGACGTCCGTCTGGGCGCAGCAGCCCACCAGGTCTTCCTTCTGGAACCTCTCCAGCCACTTTTTAAAATTATTATGATACTCCGTGGCCCCGTTATTCTGCTTGTCGGCCTCGTAAGAGATGTTATAGATGGCATTGGATCCATCAATCCCCATGCAGCGCTGGATGCAGCCCCCGGCGGCCTGGCAGAGCAACCTGGTCATATCCTGTTTCCTATGCAGGTCCTCCTTGCTATGATGGATGTGGTTGAAGCGATTGATTTTTTCCCCAGTCAGGTGGGAAGTCGCCGTGCATAAATCCTGATGCTCGGGCTTGGCGGCATAATCAAAGGTCAACCCAATGGTGCTGATGGTGGGCATCTGCCTCTCATCATCCCGGTCGATCTTCTTTCCGTCCACGTAAATGTTCCGCCGCATCTTGCGCAGGCCTTCGAGATACTGTTGTTTGGTCCTCATTTTTCTTCCTCCTTTCTCTTTCTTATGCAGATTATCTTGTAATGAAACAACTGTCGTTAAAAAATTGAATCCTTGTTTGCCCTTAAGGCATGAGTTATCACATAGCTGCCCCTATACATCGCCAACAGGCTTGTTTTTACCCTCTCCTTCCTCTTCGGCCCCTTTGGCTTCTTCTTCCATCAGCGAGAGGATTCGCTTGTATTCTTCCCGTGATAATTTGCGGTAGAGATGATAGAAAAACACACTCATGATTTCTCTACCTTTGACAATTCTCTTGGAAAATTCTTCCGGAGTGAGTTTGCCAAGGGCGGCCCCGATGTAATACTTGTGGGACATGACCACGATTTCCCGGAACAAATCCCGATAATGTCTGAGGGCTTCGGGGTCGAATCCATCCCGGACCCCGATGCCGCTCTCATCCATTTCCACAATCAACTTGCCCAGGGTTAGGTCATCCTGGGAATAAACTTTCTGCTCACCCCGAACTTCCGGGGTAATAATTGCCCATTCCTCCATTTTGGCCAGCCATCTTTTCCCCACTCCTGTTTCTTTTCGGAAAGCCTCTTCCCCTTCTATTTCATGAGGGAGAAGCTGGTTTACGGGCCGGAAGTATTCGCTCCGCAGGCCAAGGAAAGATTGCCCCTCGGAAGATTTTTTCTGATTCTTGAGAATATTCTTAATGACTGCCAGAGGGAGAAAATAGCGATCCTGAAGCTCTTTGATCAGACGGATGCGCTCAACATAGCTTTCATCGTAATCGGCTATGTTCTTTCCTCGTTTGCGGGGCTTGGGCAGGAGCCCTTCCCGGATGTAATAATGAACGGTCTCCTTGGATACACGGGTGCGTTCCGCCAGTTCGCGGATTTTCAAGAGGTAACTCCAGGTAAAAAAACATGAACGAAAATAAATTAAAATTAGCCACAGAGGGCACAGAGATCACAGAGTTCTTAAAACCGAAAAAATAAAGGATAAGTGTCAAGTGTCTAAAGTGATCCGCCTGAGGCGGACTAAAGTTGAAAAAAGGAAATTCCTATACAATTAAATTAAATCCGCCGCCTTTTTTGAATCTCCGGGGACTGTTGCCCACTATTACCGAATAGAAAAAAGATTGTCAAGGGAAAATTGATACCTTTAAGTTTTTTCTTGACTTTTGTGCATAGCATTTAGTAATACTCTTTATCAATTCTCTCCCAATGAAAGAGAAATAAAGAGGCGTAGAATTCAAGGGCGAAGTGAATTTGTTGTTTATTAATATCGATGGCTTCGTAAAAAGTCCATCTGCCCCGCTCGGAGCGGGATTGCGCTTCACCCCCGCCCTGTGAGATCAGAAACTCCGCATTGAAGGTATAGGGAGTGTATCTGATTTCCGAGAGGAAGATTCATCTTGGGATTTATCTCACAGGGTGAA
>JASEHN010000334.1 GCA_030018715.1 Thermodesulfobacteriota bacterium
GCTAGGAGCTAAATTGCCATGAGCCCAAACACTTC
Organism: Thermodesulfobacteriota bacterium; assembly: GCA_030018715.1. GTDB lineage: Bacteria > Desulfobacterota > SM23-61 > SM23-61 > SM23-61 > JAHJQK01. The sequence continues at coordinate 36 of JASEHN010000334.1, forward strand.
TTTTGAAGGTTACCCCCAGCGATCCCTGCGGGATTTCTACTACATCCTCTTCCGGCACAAATGGAAGATTGTTCTTTTCTTCCTTGCGGTCATGGGCACGGTAACGGCGGGGACTTATTTGGCGGCGGAGATTTACCAGGCCGAAGCCAAGCTGCTTATCCGGATCGGCCGGGAAAGCGTTACCCTCGACCCCACGGCAACGACCGGCCATGTCATCGGAATCAGCCAATCGCGGGAGAGCGAGATCAACTCCGGCCTGGAAATCTTGAAAAGCCGGGAGCTGGCCCAAAAGGTGGTGGATGCCCTGGGCCCGGAGGCGTTTTTGGAGAGGCCGGATGAAAAGATCATCGGGGATCCTTCGGCCCTCGCCGGCGTCCGGGACTGGATCCGGAATATCCGGAAAAGTGTCCAGGGAATCAGCAAAGCCCTTGGAACTTTGCTTAAAGACCTCGACCTGAAAAGTCAGGTGGACGACCGGGAAAAGGCGGTCATCATGCTTGCCAATGACCTGAATATAGAGACCCAGAAGAACACCAACATCCTTTTCCTCTCTTACCAGGCGCAGAGCCAGAAGTTCGCGGAAAGCGTTCTTTCCAGGCTGATCGACTTTTACCTGGAAAAGCATATGACCACCCACCGCACGGCCGGCTCGTACGATTTTTTTGACAAGCAGGCTTTGGATTTTCGCAATCAACTGGCTAAAACGGAGGGAGAGCTCAAGGCCCTCAAGGACCGGACCGGGGTCGCTTCCCTGGATGATCAGCGAAGGATCATCCTGAACCGGATCGGAACCCTCCAGCAGGAGTCTGAAGCGACCCAGGCTGCCCTGGCCATTTCCCGGGCGAAAGTGGCGGAACTGAAAGAGAAGCTTTCCGGCCTCGCCCCGACCCTGGTGACCCAGCAGACCAAGGCCAGCTCCAATTACGCAGTGGAGCTCATGCGCTCCCGGCTCTATGAGATGAAGCTCAAGGAACAGGAACTCCTCTCCAAGTACACGGAGACGAGTATCCCGGTGACAGAAATCCGCAGGCAGATTGCCCAGGCCCAGGCTCAACTGGATAAAGAGGAGGGCACCCGTACCGAAGTCACAACCGCGATCAACACCATCTACCAGCATCTGACCCTGTCCCTGCTCTCCGAGACGGCCACCCTTTCTTCCCTGGAAGCCAAGGCCGGAGTCATCGAGAATCAACTCACGGCGGCCCGGGGTGAGGTCCAGGGGATCAACAAGACCGAGCTCGGGATCGTCAACCTGCAGCGCGAGCTTGCCCTGCAGGACGCCAAGTACCGGAAGTACTCGGAAAACCAGGAACAGGCGCGCATCGACCAGGCCCTGGAGACGAACAAGATATCGAATATCAGCGTGGTCCAGCGGGCGATCGCTTCGGCGGAGCCGGTGAAGCCCCGCAAGGCCCTCAATTTGGCCCTGGGGTTCTTCCTAAGTATTTTTGGAGGTCTCGGGCTGGCCTTCTTTTCCGAGTACCTGGACCATTCCCTAAAGACGCCCCAGGATGTGGCGGAGAAACTGAATCTGCAGCTCCTTGCCTCCATACCTTATTTGAAAAAATAGCGATTTAACAAACACTTTCAGCAATGAGCTAATATATGTACTGTAATTTTTTTGGTTTTTCAAAAGAGCCTTTTAATCTGACCCCGGATCCTGATTTTCTCTTTGTGACCCAGAGTCATCAGGAAGCCATTGCTTCTTTGATCTACGGGATCCACAAACGGAAGGGGTTCATGGCGGTCACCGGCGAGGTGGGAACCGGCAAGACCACCCTCCTGCACTACCTCATGACCGTTCTTGATCCCAAGACCAAAGCGATCTTCATCTGCCAGACCCGTATTACCTTCGAGCAGCTCCTGAAGGAAATCCTGACCGGGCTGAACCTGCCGCCGGGCGATGCGGACAAATCCGCCATGATCCGCCGGATCAATGCCTATCTGCTGCAAACCCTAAGGCAGGATGAAAACCTTGCCGTCCTTATTGATGAGGCCCAGAACCTGAGCAACGAAGTCCTGGAAGAGCTGCGCATGCTCTCCAACCTGGAAACCAGTAAAGTCAAATTGCTGCAGGTTGTGCTGGTGGGCCAGCCCGAGCTGGAAGCGAAGCTGAACTCGGAGGAATTGCGACAGCTCAAGCAGCGCATCGGAATCCGCCGCAAGATCCATCCGCTTACCGCGGGAGAGTCCCGGCAGTATATCGAACACCGTTTGAGCCTGGTGAGGAGTATTGCGGCCGCTGTTTTCACTCCCGAAGCTTTATCCGTTATCTGCCAACATGCTCGGGGGATTCCCCGAACCATCAATGTTCTCTGCGATAATGCCTTGTTAATCGGTTATGGCCTCCAGAAGAAAGTTATCGATGCGGACATCATAAGAGAAGTCCTGAATGACCTGGGGATTTCGACCCCGGAGAAGCAGGCGCGGCCTAAAATAATCTATAGACCGGAACCCATTCTTCAGGGGAATTATTTGAGGCCCTGGGAGGTTGACGAAGTTGAAACAACTTCAACCGGAAGGTCTTGGGCCCGGGTACGCAAGGTTTCTTATGTTATCCTCGGCATAATCGGCTTGGCGGTAATTTTCTCCCTAAGCAGGGAATATTTTACGAATAACCCGGACCCCCCGGTTCCCCAACCGTCCATCAGTCCGCCAGTCGTTGCCGAAAAAGTTGCGCCCCCCAAGCCATCTCCCCCAGCTTTCAAGCCACTTCAGCCCGCGCCAGTCGTTGCCGCACCTGCGGCTGGGCCCATAACCCAACATCAGGCCACGAAAATCATCGGAGTGGCCAAGGGGGGTACCCTTTATTCCATATCCCAAAAATATTATAACCTGGTCAACGCTACTCTTATTGACCATATCTTGGAATTCAACCCGAAAATCGACAACATTCATCTGATCAAAATCAACCAGAAGATCAAAATTCCGGAAATCAAAGAAGAATCCCTGCTGCTTGCTTCCGCGGCCGGCGGCTATCAAGTTCGTCTGGGAACCTTTGACAATCCAAAACAGATTCGGCGGTATGAGCATGAACCGGCATTGCGAGGGAAGGATATTGAGATCATCCTCCGCAAAGTCTCTCCGGGAGAGACCTGGTACCGCGTAGTGGCCGGCAATTTCGAAACCAGGGAAGAAGCATTGAAGACGCTCCAGGAGTTAAAGGAAAAAAGACTTTTACCGATTCTGCAGCAAAAGGAATAAGACGCTATGCTCTATGCGCTATGCGTATTTTGTCTTATTGCGGGGAAAAGTTATGGCGAAAACGTTTGAGGCCTTGAAAAGAACCGAGAAAGAAACCGGGTCTGATTCCGGGGTTCCACCCGTTACCCCTGCACCGGATAAAAATAATCAGTCTTTTCCCGGCTTCGTAAATGATCGGCGGCCGGCAATCCCTCCTTTGACAGTCAAGCCGGAGGGGATAAAATTTTCTCCCTCCCCCTTGCCCCCGAAGTTTGGAAAATCCGAAGGCCTCTCGATAACCGTGGAAGAATACAGCAGGATGAAATATAAAATCCTCGGATTTGACCCGGATAATATCATTAAAACTATTCTCTTTTGCAGCGCGGACAAAGAAGAGGGCAATTCAACGGTCCTGCTCCACTTTGCTCAAACCCTGGCTGTTGAGGGATATCGGGTCCTTTTAGTGGATGCCAATCTCCGCAATCCTACCCTTCACCGTCTGCTTCGCACGGAGAGGGAAAACGGCCTGACCGAGCTTTCATTAGGAAACGGGAAAAATGTTACGGACGTAATGAAGGAAACTGCCTTGAATAACCTCTGGGTAATCACGAGTGGCAGTCCTTATCCGAATCCGGCAGCCATTTTTGAATCGGATTTTTTTGATCCCTTGATCGACCAGATGAAGATCCAGGCGGACTGGGTGCTCTTCGACTCTCCTTCCCTGCGCTCTTCCAGCGACTCGATTGCTTTGGCCCGCAAAGTGGACGGCGTGGTATTGGTCGTTCAGGCCGAAAAGACCCGCTGGGAGGTGGTCCAGGAGTCCAAAGAACGCCTGGAAAACGGCGGAGGGCGAATTCTTGGAGTGGTTTTAAACAAAAGGCGGCACCACATTCCCAAATGGGTTTATAACAGACTATAAAGACAGCAATTTAGCTCATAACAAAAACCTATGACCTATGACCATGAGCCGTTTTTTGAGACCTGAAACCTGTGACCTAATCCTTGGGACCTGTAACTTGATAGTATAGAAATTTCCTTTTTCCATCTTTAGTCCGCCTTAGGCGGATCATTTTTGACACTTTTCCTTTACTTTATTATGGTTTTAAAAACTCTGTGA
>JASEHN010000335.1 GCA_030018715.1 Thermodesulfobacteriota bacterium
CCCTTAGCGGTCTCTTTTTCTCAAGCATCACCTCCCTTCCCAGGCTCCTTCCTTTCCTTTTGACCGGTTGGCTATTCCTTTTTTAGGACTTATGCCTTTGCCGGAGTTCCCTTTTCAAAACTTTCCCGGAAGGATTTCTCGGCAGGAGATCAATGAATTCAATTTCCTTAGGAACTTTGAATTTCGCAAGCTTTTTTGAACAATGAGTGCTGATCTCGTCCGCGGTAAGTTTCTCTCCCTTTTTCAATACCACAAAGGCCTTGGGAATTTCTTGCCATTTGGGATGGGGAATTCCGATCACCGCGGTCTCCAATACTTGCGGCAGTTCATAAATCACCCGCTCGACTTCCAATGAGGCAATGTTTTCACCCCCGCTGATGATGATGTCTTTCTTGCGATCGACGATGTAGAGGTAACCTTCCTCGTCCATCGTTCCAATATCGCCTGTGTGAAACCACCCGTCCTTGATGGCCTCGGCGGTAGCCTGCGGGTTCTTCCAATAGCCCTTGAATACCTTGGGCCCCCTGAGGACAATTTCTCCCAGGGTATTGGGAGGAACATCTTTGCTTGCATCATCAACGATCCGGACCCGAAGCTGGATAACCGGCTTGCCCACCGACCCGATCTTTTCGATCATCTTATCTTTGGAGAGGAAGGTATCTCCGGAAACAGTCTCGGTCAGGCCGTAGGCATCGGCAAACCAGGCGTTGGGGAATTTTTCCTTGATTTTGGTAATCAGCGGCAGGGGCATCTTCTCTCCCCCGTCGATGATAAAGCGAATGGAGCTCACATCATACTGGTCAAAAGTAGGTTCCTGGAAGAGCATGTTCACCATTGTCGGAGCAAACCAGGTATTGGTAGGCCGCTCCTTTTGAATCGTCTGCAAGACCGGGATCGGGTCGAACCGGGGTAAGATGACCACGCTTCCTCCCGCGTAAAGGGTTCCTGTAGCGGGAAGGTCCATACCTCCCACGTGGTAAAGGGGACCCACGACCAAGGTTTTGTCTTCGGGCTTGATGTCAAACATCACAATATGGCCGATATTCTTCCAGTACAGATTGCCATACGTGATCATGACCCCTTTGGGGTGGGCGGTTGTGCCCGAGGTATACATGAGGCGATGGAGGTCATCCAGTTCCACCATCGCGTGGGGGACCTTGGCCCCGCGGTTAGCTTCTACGAGATGGTCGTACCCCTCCCACCCTCCTGGCACGTCTTTCCCAACCGCAATAAATTTCTGTACTCCGGGGATATCCTTCCGAATCCCCCGAATCAGTGGTTCAAATTCCATCTCGGAAATAAGCATTTTGGATTCCGAATGGTTGAGGATATAAGATACCTCGGGACCGGCCAGACGATAATTCAGCGGAAGCCACACCCCTCCGACTTTGTTCACCGCAAAAGTAATCTCTAAGTATTCGGAACAGTTCAAGAGGAGAATGGCCACGGTATCCCCGCGCTTAAGCCCGAGTTGCTGCAGCCCTTTGGCCAAAGCATCCACTCTTTCTTCAAGCTGCCGATAAGTGAATCTCCGCTCCCCAAAAACAATAGCCTCCTTGTTGGGAAACTGTTCTACATTTCTTTCTAGAACATAACTCCAATTCATATTTCTTCCCCTCCCAAAAAGGTGAATTGTGAAAGGTGAAGCGTTAATGGTGACAAGTAAGCAGAACGCATCACGGGCATTTAGCCAGCACATCGATGAGCGGCTGAACGGTCTTGGCCTTTTCAAAGCCTTGAATGATTTCTACAATCTTATCCACTTTTTTCTGGTTCACTTTGGTTTCGGAAGTTACCCGTTTGATCAACTCAATATCCTGCTGCATGTTGAAGTTGTAATAATCCGCTGAAATTATCATCTCTTTCTTCAATTTCTCTCCATTTTTCATCTCTACATCGATGATGCAGGACCAGCGGGGGATCATCTCGTCAGGGATGTGCTCAATCCGGTCGATCAAGTCCAGAATCTTTTCATTTTTAAACTGGCTGATCCCCTTCAGGGTCACTTTCTTATCGACCATCGCCACGGCTAAGCAGTAGGGGGTGGACATTAAAGTGGCCCCCACCGTGCTGAACGGCCCCCGGTAGTTCATTCCCGCATAGTGATACTCGTAGGGATTCACCCGGATGCGAATCTTTTCAACCTGGCTGTAGTCGATGTTGTGGCTCATTACTAGATCAAGCATGGCCGACACCGGGGTTTGGTTAAAGGCACAAACCGCGTAGGGCTTAAAGCCGGCATTCATGATTTCCCATTTCTGCCCCAGGGATGCAACGATCCCCTCCCCCTTTTCGCCGCTCACATTGGCAAAGGCATTTATGTACCCTGTCTTTCCTTCAATGGCTGTAGGCGCTGCTTTTCCGCCGTTATTGGCGATGAGGCTAGCCATAATGCCTTCGCGCGAAGCAACTCCAACTTCGAACCGCCACTCCATCGTTCCCGCGGCAAAGCACTCCAAGGTACCGCTGGCAAAAGCTGCCGCAAAGCCCATGGCATTAATGGTCTGGGCTTCCGTAAGCTTGAAGAGTTTGCTGGCCGCGGCCGCGCTGCCGAAGATCCCGAAGATGGGGCTGGCCCGGAAACCGCGGGGAGTTGTGTACCCAGAGAGCTCCCGATCGAAAGCTCCTACCACTTCATAGCCGGCCACGATGGCCTCAATCACCTCTTTGCCCGTGCGCCCTTCCCTCTCGGCAATCGCCAAGGCCGCTGGAGTAATCACCGTTCCGGTATGCGAACTTCCCAAAGTGTCCTCCTGCGCCCGGCCGTGAAAGAGAGCAGCGTTAGCAAAGGCCGCGCCCATGACGGAAACCTTGGCGCCGTCACAGAAGATCGTGGCCGACTTTTTGGGGGCGATCCCTTTTTCTTCGGCTTTGATGGCCTCCCGGGCGATTCTGGCAAATTCCATGCTGTGGCAGGAAATGCCAATTCCAATTCCATTAATCATACAGGTCTTGGCCTTCTCGACGACCTCGGGGGGCATTTTCCTCAAAGAGAGGCCGTGCACAAACTTTCCGAGTCTTGCGGCAATGGTTCCGTTCATGTTTTCCTCCTTAGGCGAACTTTAAACATTTCTTTATAATTTTTGGGAAGGCCGACGGGCATATCGGCCAGAGCCCTACTATCTGGGATGGGGTAACGAATGCCCCGTTTGGCGAACCCTTCCAATCCTTCGATCAACTTGTCTATGGCATTGACCGGAAGGGCCACGGCTAATTCCTCTTCAGCGGCCAGCCGTTGATCACCAGGATCATCTGCGCCGGTCGAGATTTCTTTCCTGCCCAAATATTTCACTATAGCTTGATAAATCTCCTGGAGGCCCCATAAACGTGGCCCAACTGCCTGGCAGAAAGGAAAAAAGCGGGGGCGTTCTTGATCTAAAGGCCAATTTCCTTCGCCACAATTTTCTTATAATAATTGGCATCCCCAAAGGCAAACTCGGCTGCTTTCGCTCGACGGGAGTATAAAGGCATATCGTGTTCTTCCATATAACCCGTGCCCGCCATTATCTGATGGCCCAAACTGGCCACTCGCTTGTAGGCTTCACTCACCCAAGCCTTGGCGGCAGCTACTTGCATTGTGCAGGCAATTTTTTTACTCACCATCCAACCCGCTTTATAAGTGATATATCTTCCCCCTTCCAGGTCTATGAGCATGTTGGCACAATGATGTTGCACGGCCTGGAATGTACCGATGGGCCGGCCGAATTGTTCTCTCTCTTTGGCATAGCTCACACACATATCGAGGACAAATTGGGCTCCACCTACCATCTCTGCGCATTTCGCCACTGCTATCTTTTCCAGAATTTTCTCGATTTGCGCCCCTCCCCCATCCACCTCCCCCAGAATGTTTTCTCCTGGAACCCTGACTCTCTGAAAATTCACCTCGCACTGCTTGTCTCTGGCAACGGTCTTCAGCGGCTCCCATTTGATTCCTGGACTTTTAGCTTCCACGAGGAATAGCGTAATGCCACTTTTTGAATTTAACGCCCCTTTTGTCCGGGCAGCGCAAATCAGGTAATCGGCCACGTGGGCATCAGGAACAAAAAGTTTTATTCCTTCAATCAGGTAATCATTTCTATCTAAGTGGGCCTTAACCGTAATCAAGTAAGGATCGTACTGAGTGGTAGACGGCTCGGTGAGCGCCAAAGTCAAAATTAGTTCCCCGCCGGCAATTTTTGACAGGAGTTCTTTCTTCTGGGATTCCTTTCCCGCCTCAAGAATCGTGAGTCCACCAAGAACAACCGTAGAAAAGAAGGGGCCGGGTAAACAGGCTCTTCCCATTTCTTCCAATAAAATCAGCAAATCCAGGAAATCTCCCCCGATACCCCCAT
>JASEHN010000336.1 GCA_030018715.1 Thermodesulfobacteriota bacterium
GCCAAAACCGGCTATGGGCTGCAGGCTAATGGTCTTCGGTAAGCCTTCAGCTTTTAATACATCCCTTCCATCCCGCCGCCTCCCGGAGGCATGGACGGATATTTTTCTTTCTCCCGAGGCCTCTCCGCTACCATAGCCTCGGTGGTGAGTAACAAAGAAGCCACGGAAGCGGCATTCTGCAACGCAACACGCACCACTTTGGTCGGGTCGATGATCCCCGCTTTCACCATATCAGTGTATTCTTCGTTCTGGGCATCGAACCCGAAATTCCCCTTCTCCTTCTTTACTTTCTCGATCACGATGGAGCCGTCATACCCGGCATTCTGGGCGATCCAGCGAATGGGCTCCTCCAGGGACTTCTTAAGGATGTTCACGCCAAACTGCTGGGCCTCGGACAGTTTTAGTTTATCCAGGGCATGTAGGCTTCGCAGGTAGGCCACGCCGCCGCCCGGAACGATTCCTTCTTCCACCGCCGCGCGGGTCGCATTCAAGGCATCCTCTACCCGGGCTTTCTTTTCTTTCATCTCGGATTCCGTGGCCGCGCCCACGTTGATCACTGCCACGCCACCGACCAGCTTGGCCAACCGCTCTTGCAGCTTCTCCCGATCATAATCAGAAGTGGTCTCTTCAACCTGGGCCCGAATCTGTTTCACCCGGCCTTCGATTCCTTTCGAATCTCCAGCGCCCTCAATGATGGTGGTGTTATCCTTGTCGATGGTGATCCTCTTGGCCTTGCCCAGGTCCTTGAGGGAGATCGATTCCAGTTTCACTCCCATCTCCTCAGAGATCATCTGTCCACCGGTCAGGACGGCAATATCTTCCAGCATAGCCTTCCGGCGATCCCCAAAACCAGGAGCCTTCACGGCCGCGCATTTGAGGGTGCCCCGCAGCTTATTCACCACCAGAGTGGCCAGGGCCTCGCCTTCCACTTCTTCGGCGATAATCAACAGGGGTTTGCCCATCTTGGCAATCTGCTCTAACACCGGGAGCAGGTCCTTCATGTTGCTGATCTTCTTCTCATTGATGAGGATGAGCGCATCTTCCAGGACCACTTCCATCTTCTCCGGGTTGGTTACAAAATAGGGGGAGATATACCCGCGGTCGAATTGCATGCCTTCGACGATATCCAGGGTGGTCTCCATGGATTTGGCTTCCTCAACGGTGATGACCCCCTCTTTTCCCACCTTGGCCATGGCCTCGGCAATGATGTTTCCGATGGTCTCATCGTTATTTGCCGAGATCGTTCCTACCTGGGAGATTTCCTTCTGCTCCTTGGTGGGCCTGGAGAGCTTCTTGAGCTCTTCGCCCACGACCTCCACACCTCTCTCGATCCCTCTCTTCAGTTCCATGGGGTTATGACCTGCTGCCACCAGCTTGGACCCTTCACGGTAGATCGCCTGGGCCAACACGGTGGCCGTGGTGGTCCCATCGCCAGCTACGTCCGAGGTCTTGGAAGCGACTTCCCGGACCATCTGGGCCCCCATGTTCTCAAACTTATCTTCCAGCTCGATCTCTTTGGCTACGGTGACCCCGTCTTTGGTAACGGTGGGGGCTCCGAAGCTCTTCTCCAGGATTACATTCCGGCCTTTGGGTCCCAGGGTTACTCTCACCGCATCAGCCAGGATATTCACGCCCCTGAGGAGAGATTCCCGAGCCTTCTGGTCATAACGAATTTCTTTGGCGGCCATCTTTTCATTCCTCCTTTATAATGTTTCCGTTGATTACTTTTCGATCACGCCTAAAATGTCGTCTTCCCGCATGATCAGATGTTCTTCTTCATCAATCTTTACTTCTGTGCCCGCGTATTTGCCGAAGAGAACCCGGTCGCCGGCCTTTACATCAAGGGGACGAATCTTCCCGTCCTCCAGGACCTTCCCTTTTCCCACGGCGATAACTTTGCCTTCCATAGGCTTTTCTTTGGCCGTGTCGGGAATGATAATGCCGCCCTTGGTCTTCTCCGCTTCTTCAATCCGTCTTACAATTACCCTGTCTTGAAGTGGTCTGATCTTCATGCTTACCCTCTCCTTTCTTGGTTAACGGTTCATAGAAATACCAGCCCTTTAAATCTGGCTTCGGTTCTTTGTATTCAAAGGACATCGTCGACATTTTATAATTCACCTTCGTCTCCTCAAGATCTCAGCAGAAACCACCTCTCAAGTCTGAGTAAAAAAAGTTGCGGGCTCTGGTCCCGTGGCGAGGGAACGTAGTACAGATAATCCTGCTTTTGCGGTCAGGATGGCAGTTCGGGCAATGAAGCCGCAATTCCAGGCTTGGATTTAGACAGCATCGCTCTGAGTTCCTCCCCCTTGACCACTTCCTTCTCCAGAAGAAGATGGGCCAAGTCATCCAGGACCTTCCGGCGTTGGGATAAAATTTCCCACACCCTTTCATGCGCTTCCTCAATGACCTTGGAGATTTCCTCATCGATCTGGGCGGCTCTCTTTTCGCTGTAGGTTTTGCCGGCGGAAAAGGTATCCGGGAGGAACATGGGTCGCCGCTCGCGTTCGTAGGTCACCAGGCCCAGGCGATCGCTCATGCCGTATTCCGTGATCATGGAACGGGCGATGTCCGTGGCCCGCTGCAAGTCATTCTGGGCTCCGGTAGAAATCTCTCCGAAGACCAACTCTTCAGCTACCCTGCCCCCTAAAAAAACGGCCAGCCGGTCCAGCAACTCCGAGCGGGTCATCAAATAGCGGTCCTCCGTGGGCTGTTGCTGAGTATACCCCAGGGCGGCGATCCCCCGGGGAATGATGGAGATCTTGTGCACCGGGTCGGCATACTGAACGGATTCCGCCACAAGGGCATGCCCGGACTCATGAAAGGCGATGATCTCTTTTTCCTTTGGGTTCATCACCCGCTTCTTTTTTTCCAGCCCGCCGATGACCCGGTCGATCGCCTCATCGAAATCGGCCGGCTCCACCTTTTCTTTACTTTTCCGGGCCGCCAGCAGCGCGGCCTCGTTGACCAAATTGGCCAGGTCGGCCCCCACAAAGCCGGGTGTCCGGGTGGCGATCTGATGCAGGTCCACTTCCGGGGAAAGCAGAACATTTTTGGAATGGATTTTCAGGATGGCCTCCCGGCCGTTGATGTCCGGCCGGTCCACCAGGATCTGCCGGTCGAATCGCCCCGGGCGCAACAGGGCCGGGTCCAGAATCTCCGGGCGGTTGGTAGCGCCCATGATGATGACCCCCTTGTTGGTTTCGAACCCGTCCATCTCCACCAGAAGCTGGTTCAGAGTTTGTTCTCGCTCGTCGTTTCCTCCCATGACGTTGATTCCCCGGGCTTTGCCCAGGGCGTCCAGTTCATCAATAAAAATAATGCAGGGAGCGCTGGCCGTCGCTTGGGAGAAGAGATCGCGGACGCGGGCCGCGCCCACGCCAACGAACATCTCCACGAATTCGGACCCGCTGATACTGAAGAAGGGGACGTTGGCCTCTCCGGCTACGGCCTTGGCCAGAAGGGTTTTACCTGTTCCCGGCGCGCCGAGGAGGAGCACGCCCTTGGGAATCTTCCCCCCCAGTTTCTGGAATTTCCCCGGATTCTTCAGGAATTCCACCACTTCCTGAAGTTCATCTTTGGCTTCATCGATTCCGGCCACATCGGCAAAAGTAGTCTCGGTTCCATCCTGGGCAAAAAGCTTGGCCTTGCTTTTGCTGAAAGACATGACCCCCATCCCCGGCCCCATCTTTTTCATGGCAAACCGCCAGATTAAGAAAAAAAGCCCGATGGGGATAATCCAGGAAAAAACGGTGCTCAAAAATTTACTCTCATAAAAACCGGAATAGTTTACCTTCCGTTCATCCAGTTCCTTAACCAGGTTGGGGTCCTCCACCCGGACCGCGGTGAAATTTTGATCCTTTTTCTCCTCTTTTCCCTTTATTGTTCCGGTGATGTTTTCCGGACGGATGGTCAAGCTGCTTACCTGTCCTTCAGCCAGGTATTGTTTGAACTTGCTGTAAGGGATCATCTCCACTTTCGGGGAAAGAAAGTATTGTTGCACCAGGGTCAATAAGAGGAAGACGATCAGGAAATACCAGATGCTGAAGTGTGCCTTTGGGGGCAGCCCTTTCTCCTTTCGCTGGGGGGCATGGAAACCAAAGAAGGAGCTGAGTTTATCTTTTAAATTTTCCTCTGGTTTTTTTTCATTGAATGGCACATCCACCTCTTTCAATCAAAAGTACGCCTCAACCGGAAGAACGAAAAAAGGTGACTCACATAAGATAAATTATGGTTCACCTTTGCCCGTTATTTCAATCCTCGTAACAATTTAGCGTTTTGATCCGCCTCAGGCGGACCAGAAATCCCTCCCGACCTCCCTTTTGCAAAGGG
>JASEHN010000337.1 GCA_030018715.1 Thermodesulfobacteriota bacterium
GGGTTCATGCCCTGATGTGTGTCCTTAGGCTTTTGCTGGTAAAACTTCTGCTTTACCGTCCTAAGAAGTCAGACCTCGATATGAGCTTGCCCGTGATGTTACTGGAACTCAATGATATTGAGGAAATCATTTTGCTTTATCCAGATAATTGTATCAAGAAGAAGATTAAAAAGCTTTCTACGGCGCAAGGGAGGCTCTTTGGACTGTTTGGATTAAGGGCCTAGGCTTTTTGAGGAAGGAAGAGGATTGTAATATCTTCTATATCCTTTAGATTGAAAATATTGGACAAAGGTGAGGAGAAAACAAATGCAATTGAATAATGAATTTATGATCCAATTATACCGAACCATGCTTATGATCCGGCGGTTTGAAGAGAAGGCGTTGGACCTGAAAGCCCGGCAAATTATTCCCGGGCTGCTCCACCTGTACATCGGGGAGGAAGCGGTGGCCACCGGGATGTGCGCTGCCCTCCGCCGGGACGATTACATATCCAGTACTCACCGGGGGCATGGTCACTGCATTGCCAAAGGGGGAGACATATCCCTGATGATGGCCGAACTGTTAGGCCGGGAGAAGGGTTATTGCCGCGGCAAAGGCGGGTCCATGCATATTGCCGACATTGACCTTGGCATCCTGGGAGCCAATGGGGTCGTGGCCGCGGGTATGCCCATTTCAGGAGGGGCAGCCCTATCGATAAAGATGCGAGGGAAAGATCAGGTGGTAGCTTGCTTTTTTGGAGACGGAGGGTCAAATCAAGGGGCTTTCCATGAGAGCCTGAACATGGCCGCTCTCTGGAAGCTACCAGTCATTTATGTTTGTGAGAACAATCAGTATGCCATCTCCGTGGCCCAGAGCCGATCTTGCTCCATTCGGGATATATATCTCCGCAAAGATGCCTATGAGATCGAAGGATGTATGGTGGATGGCAACGATGTGCTCGCAGTTTACCAGGCGGCTAAGGAGACGGTAGACCGAGCCAGACGAGGAGAAGGCCCAACCTTAATTGAATGCAAAACTTACCGCTGGCGAGGTCATTATGAGGGAGAGGCGGACCGGACTTATACCTATCGTACTAAGCAGGAAATCGAGGAATGGATTGATCGGTGCCCCATTAAGAGATTCCAGAAAGTGCTCTTGGATCAAGGAGTCGTGAGTCAAGTGGGATTAAATCAGATTGAGCAGGAAATTCAAAGTGATTTACAAAAGGCGATGGAGTTTGCCCAAAATTGTCCATTCCCCGAGCCCCAAGATGCCTTGAAGGATCTCTATTACGAGGAGTAAAAACCATGCGCGAGATATCTTTTTCAACTGCTTTAGTCGAAGCCCTCAAGGAAGAAATGCGGCGGGATGAGCGGGTCTTTGTCTTGGGGGAAGATGTGGGTCGTTTTGGCATGATCTATGTAGCCAAACCGGAACTCTGGAAGGAATTCGGAGATGATCGGGTAAGAGATACACCTATTTCCGAAAATGCCATTATTGGATTTGCTCTAGGGGCAGCCATCACGGGAATGCGGCCAGTGGCGGATATTATGTTCTGTGATCTTTTGACCTTAGCTATGGAACAGATCGTTAACCAAGTGGCCAAGGTTCGTTATATGTTTGGAGGGAAGATAAAAGTCCCCTTGGTGATTTGCACTTCTTTGGGCGGCCTTCGCTTCGCCGCAGCGCAGCACTCCCAACATCTGGAGGCTTGGTTCTCCCATGTTCCTGGTCTCAAAGTGGTTATTCCCTCCACGCCTTATGATGCCAAGGGACTGCTCAAGACGGCCATCCGGGATGATAATCCGGTCATCTTCTTCGAGCACCAACAGCTAATGCCTACCACCGGCCCTGTCCCGGAAGAGGAATACCTGATCCCATTTGGAAAAGCAGATATCAAAAGAGAGGGGAAAGATATTACAGTGATCTCCTATTCGCTCATGGTCCATAAAGTCCTAAAAGCAGCGAATGAGCTGGCCCAGCAGGGCATAGAAACCGAGGTGATTGACCTTCGAACCTTAAATCCTTTGGACAAAGAGGCAATCCTAAAATCAGTAGAAAAAACCGGAAGACTTTTAATCGTACATCAAGCCTGTACCACCGGCGGTTTTGGGGCAGAGATTGCTGCCATCGTGGCCGAGAATGGGTTTGACCTGCTTACAGCCCCGATCCATCGCCTGGGAGCGCTAGATGTTCCCGTGCCTTACAGCCCTGTACTGGAGAATTTTGTCATTCCGAATGAACAAAAGATTGCTGAAAGAATTTTAAGTATCGTAAGTCAATAAACTGGATAGGTTGATCCTTAGGAGAACTTAAAATGGCCGTGGAAATAATCATTCCGTCCTTAGGGGAGGTTGTTGAGGATGTAACCATTCTAAATTGGTTTAAATCCGAAGGGGACTGGGTTCAGATGGGAGAACCTCTGCTGGAAGTCGAATCAGAAAAGGTCACCACGGAAATCCAATCCCCTGCCTCGGGAATTCTGGGGAAAATCCTCTATCCGAAAGGGTCGAAGGTGGGTATTACCAAAGTGGTGGCGATTATCGTGGCTGAAGGAGAGGCGTTGCCAGAGGAATATCGAGTATCCCCTCCATTAGTAACCGCGCAGGCCATCCCCCTCTCTGCGGGAGCGCCGCCCGAATCGGGAAAAGGAATAGATCGCATTTGGGTAGCCTCTCTGGCGCGTAAAATTGCGGAAAAAGAAGGAATAGACCTTTCGCTGGTCAAGCCAACAGGTCCGCGGGGCACCATTATGAAAAAAGATGTGGAAGCTTATCTGGCCTCAAGGAAGCAACAGAAAGAGGAGAAAGCGAAGGAACTGGAAATCCAAGTGAGCGAGAAGGTTACAGAAGCTGAAATGATCCCGACCGCGCCCCGGCCTATCCGGGGCCAAAAGGTACCACTGACCACGATGCGGAAAACTATTGCCAGGCGCATGGTGAAAAGCGCCTTCAGCATTCCTCATTTGTGTCTTTTCAGTGAACTGAAGATGGAAGCGCTTTTGGAAATGCGGGAAACTCTCAAAACCAGCTACGAAGAACCTTCTCAGTTCAGTATAACCATTAACGACTTTCTGATGAAGGCCGTAGCCCTTACCCTCAAAAATTTTCCCTACTTGAACGCGAGGTGGGGAGAAGAAGAAATACAATTATTGGAAGAAATTAACATCGGTTTAGCGGTAGCTCTGGATGAGGGCCTGATTGTTCCGGCTATCTCGGGGGTGAATTGTTTGGGTCTGGAGGAGATCTCCCGCCAGAGGATCGACTTGGTGGAGAGGGCCAAGCAGGGGAAACTACAAAAAATCGAGTTGGAGCGTGGCACTTTCACCATCACCAGTTTAGCCAATTTTGGCATCACCCATTTTACCGCCATTATCAACCCTCCCCAAAGTGCGATTTTAAGCGTGGGGGCAACGCAGGAAAGGTTGGTGATGAAGGAAGGCAAGGTGGGAGTAAAGAAATTCGTCATTGTGGGGTTATCTATAGACCATCGAGTAGCCGACGGTGCTTATGGCGCTGCCTTCCTTGATTCCTTGAGAAAAAAGATTGAAAACCCCCTCATTTCTTTTTTGCATCTTTAACTCAGCGGAGGTCCAGGCCCCGCTGATCCGTAGGGCCGTAACTTCCATATCCTAAACAAAGACCCTCCTGGCGTTATTCGGAGGTTCGCCGCCTTCGTCGGCGGGTTAATCAAGACTTTTGGGTTAAATATCCAGGAGGTTCCTTTTTTAGGAAGTCTTCCCGGATGGGAGAAAAAATATCCAGAACGAGGGCGGGCTCGTCTCCCAATATCTCAGCCTCATGGGGTTCCTGTGAGGGAATGCGATAGAGAGCAGGAGCTTTAAGAATTGTTTCTTTCCCCTGGATTCGCCATTTCATCAACCCTTTGATCAACATTCCCATTTGTTCATGGGGATGGGAATGTTGTCCTACCACCACACCCGGGTCGATTTCGAAATAAATACTCATGACTTGATTCAGGCTGAAGATGAAACGCCGAATCCCCGGAGCTATTTGTTCCAGAATTATATTCTCGAGTTCTTGAATTAACTCCATAAATTCCTCCTTAATATTTTTTCAATATGTGATATGGCGCAAGCTATCACCGGTAAACTTCGATATCAAGTAATCCCCAACCCTTGCCCTTCTTCCTAAGTGATTGGCTGGTTTGTTTGGATCCAGAGGAAATTTGGGGGAATGTGGGATTATGAGTATGAAGACTCGAATCCATCCGGGATTTAAATACCGAGGGTTAATTAACTAACTGCCACAATAGGTCATCTCGGGGATTTTGACGCAGATAACATTTGAAAAATCACTCAGATTTTCGTCCCAATCATATGCCT
>JASEHN010000338.1 GCA_030018715.1 Thermodesulfobacteriota bacterium
TAAGGGTCATTCAATACGAGCACAAAAGGGTCATCTTTGGTGAGCGGTGAGGTTTCCAAAAAAGATGTATTTCAGTTTGGGGTGATCCTTCATGAATTTGATCATATTTATTGAAATTTGATTCATCCTTTTACTCCCTGTACGACTTATCAATATAATGTTTTGTTGGGCGTGATCCCCGATCACGCCTTTGAGCGGTGCTGGATGGCAATGATCGCTCCAGGCATCGCGCCTCCTTGTGGAACCGCCTCCCGGAAAAACACCCTCAAGGCCTCCTAAGCACAACGACTCAGTTCCGAAAGGAGTGAACGATCGTAGAGGAAATAACGTCGAAGGATTTTGGGGATGCTGAAGACAAAATGACGACGATGGGGAACCCTTTTAGAACCTCCCCGCACACCCATTCGGCAAACTCGACCACTCGCTTTTGGTGACAGGAAGGACAGAAGTGACGACGCTTGCAAGAAAAGGCCAGAAGATATTCATGACCGCACTCCCCACATCGGACTCGGGCGAATCCGTTACGTAGAACCCCACAGTCCAGATAGCGGTAGATCACCGACGGCAGATAGGGACGATAAAACCCATAGGCCCGCTCAAAACGTTCCTCATAGACCCGTTCAAAGGTTTCGAAATGATCCTCGACACAATGGTAATAGGAGGAATCCTGCGGCCGGCGGGGTCGGTAGTCCTGTCGTCTGCAATCCTTGCGCCCTACTTGCCTCTCCTCATCCGTTCGGGCCTTCGGCCAACGGCCTACTATGCCCTCGGCTGACTTCTGCGTCGCGGTCCGCGGGCCTCACGACCCCCCTCACTCTCTTTCAGAGACACGACGCAGACCTCTCGGGGTAACCTCTCCCGCTTTCACCGCACACCCGCAGATTTACCGCATACGGCCATTGACGGATATGGACTTCGTGATCATTAGCTCACTCGTCCGACCGAACCGGCCTCGTTATCTGCTTTCTGTTCGTCGGGTCGCGGTTTTGCTCCACGCTTCCTTCAGATGTAACTCACAGCTACACCCTTGCGCTTCGCTACTCCTTCACCTCCGTCAGGTTGGACAGGGGACTTTCACTCCCAAGTGGGCGAACATGCCCGACACACTAAACAAGGTAGCGCCAGGCCGTTCAGCCAGCGCTACCTTGCCTTGATTGACCGGACCATTTTTACCCGGGGGGATTCTTCCAGAAACTCACCGTTGGTTGCCGTCAATCCCGGGTGTTGTTTCCAGGGTTAAGCTTTTACCTCATACTGCAGCTGGAACGGCTTCGGCCATCATCCCGGTCCGCCACTTTTTGTAAGCAATAATCATAATACCCACCCCGCAGATGAAAACAACGGTGCCGATAAAGGCCAGCACCCACTGCTGCTTCGGAAGGTAAGAGTTAATGATCATCCACGCCTGCGCGGTCATGGAGGTTATGATCATGATGATGAAGGGGATGATGTAGTAGATGTTCGGCCTGCCCAGCATCTTCAAAAATACGGCGGAAGCAAGTAAGGCTAGCCCGGCCAGGATCTGGTTGGTCGCGCCAAACAGCGGCCAGAGGGTCATTTGGTAGCCGGAGTAAACCAAGATGGCGATTACCGCGAAGCCCGGAATCATAGATACAGTCCTTTCCGCAAAGAACTTCGGCAAGCCCCAGGTTCGAGAGCTTTCGGCGAAGGCGATCCGGGTGAACCGCATCGCCGAGTCCAGGGTGGTCATGGCAAAGCTCTTGATCACCACCGCCATAAAGATAACGCCAATCGCGACCGGCAGACCCAAAGGCTCCAGGAAGGTGGCCCCTCCTTCGGCAAAGATCGTGGTCCAGGAGGCGGCACCCCAGGCCGAGTAGTTCTTCGCGTAACCCGCCGCCCCCAGGCCGACAACGGCGCAAAGCAGGGCGATCAGGCAGAGATAACCTTCTCCGATCATCCCGCCGTAGGCGATAAGCTTCGCATCGGGCTCGCTCCTGACCTGCTTGGGTGTAGTCCCGCTGCCCACGATGGAATGCCAGCCCGAGGTAGCGCCGCAGGCGATGGTGATCATCACGAAGGGCCAAATCGGGGGCGCTCCCTTGGGGGTGGCGTTCACCGCCGGGGCGACAACTTGCCCGGGCCCGGTTAGGACGAAAGCGATAATGCCGACGGTTACCACGCCCAGCATGATGACCAGCTGGTAGGCATTGATGAAATCCCGCGGCTGCACCAGGAGCCAGACCGGCAACCGGGCGGCGATAAAGATATAAGCAAGCAGGATCGCAATCCATGTCCAGTAGTTAAATCGAATGGGAACAAGGTATCCAACATAGATCATACCGTACATGATGGCCAGGGCTATCGCGGTCACAACATAGAGATTTATTTTCCACTTTTTACGTATCATTAGGCCGATAAAGACAGCCAGGGGTATTTCGACCCACACGGATAAAACAGCACCGGGAAAGGCCGCCGCAAGACTGGCGATCAGGTGGACAAAGACGGCGGTAACCAGTACCAGCAAAAAGAACACCACGATGTACATCAGGACTACGGCCTCCGGCCCCAGCAGTTCCTTCAAATAATCGGCGATACCCCTCCCGTCGTGACGAAGTGAGGTCACCAGAGCCCCCATGTCATGAACACACCCGATGAAGATGGTCCCGAGAACCAGCCAGAGTAGGGCCGGCAGCCAACCCCAGATCGCGGCGATTGAAGCGCCGACGATCGGTGCCGCACCGGCGATGGAACTATAATGATGTCCGAAAACCACATACTTCTGGGTGGGCACGTATTCAAAGCCATCCTCATGTTTTATAGCCGGGGTGACAACGTTGGGATCCAGCTTCCAGATCTTCTTGGATAAGAAGGAGGCGTAAAAACGATAAGCAAGAATATACAGCACAATGGCAAAGATAACTATCCAAATCGCGTTCATTTCCTTTTCCTCCTTATTTTAGGATGAGCGCATGTATCATTAATGGAGTAGCAAGAAAAAAATTCCACAAACGATACCCGATGAAAAAGATGAGTAAACCCAAAATTACAACAACAATTTAGTTCATACCTTCACCTCCTTGTGGTTATGAGAGAATTCATCCTTTCCTCCCCAAACCTTATTACCTTTGTTACGCTGTCTCACCTCCTTCCATTTTCTAATTGCTGTATTATATTCCAAAGTTTTTCCATGTCAAGTCAATTTTACACATGATTTCACTAATTCCAAGAAAGATTACACCGATTTCAGGAGAGGATTATATGGATGCTAATGATTACGTAAACTTATAAGAAAGAGCACACCGATTTCTTTATCAGTGTAATCATCTTCTTTAATCCGTGTAATCAGAGATTTCTATAGAAATCTCACTCAAAACACCCCAACTGGCATTGACTGATTTTGACCTTTATCTCATTCAGAATCTTCCCCATCTCTCTCTTGGAAATCCCGAAATCTTCAGCAATCTCAAAACAGAGGGCGCAGGGGAGTTTTCCCTCTTTTGATTTTTCTAATATCGCCTTCTCTATTTTTTCACGATCCATAGTGAACTCCATTTCATTTCTCCCCTCACCCTTTCCCTCTCCCACAAGGGGAGAGGGTGAAGTGAGGGGGATTTTTCATTTTTCTTCTCTTGAAATAAGAATTCCATACTCGAAACCATCGACCAGTGCCAGGAAGGAAGCTCTGTTGATATTCTCAGAAAATGCCTTCACCTTCCATGCATCCTTTCCGTTGCTGAAAAGAATCTCCACTTCCACTCCTGCTGCGGTCCCGGCGCCCGGATCGAAGATCCTTGAACTGAAATCGACCAGCTTGACCTCATCGATTTCTGGGAAGAGTGATTTGAGTGACTTCTTTAATACTTTAGCGAGTGCATCCACCGGCCCCACGCCTGTTTCCGCCTCATGCATCTCCTTCCCATTGGCCCGGAGCATGATTGTGGCTTCAGGCCGCAGGCCATCATCGATCAAACGGTAATTTCCGATGATCTCGAAGTGGGGTTTGTAACCGGACATCGACCTCAAAAGATTTAAAATCTTTGTGGCATCCTTGATTCTTTCCTCAACCATTCCCTCCTCCAAATAGGAAATCATATCCATTACATAAGATTTGTTAGAATTGTCAAGAGAAATTATCATTTGACCGTAACCCCTCAGTTATGGGGGAGATTTTTATAATATATGTAGCGCCCTCATTTATTGAGGGCGGAGTCCGTCGGCAATAAATGCCGACGCTACGGGGAAAAAGGAATAACTCCATAACCAATAATTACCCATAACTGAGAAGGTGTGAAAAAATTGAATGGGATTAAAGAAAAAGAGACTTG
>JASEHN010000339.1 GCA_030018715.1 Thermodesulfobacteriota bacterium
TCATGAGGATACTCCGGCAACAGAGAAAGAGATAAGGACACCGAACAACCGGCTCTACCGGATCGCCGATAAACCCGGCTCCCGGTGACCCGCAGCGTTAGGCTACTATAAAATCATTATGGTATATTGAAGCCACGATAAATTACATAAAAAAATTTAAGCGTGGGGTAAAAGATGGTGGAAAATAACGAGATTGAAAGAATATGTTTTAATTGTAATTATTTTTTCCCTTCAAGCGGGCAGGATTTTAATGAGTTTGGTATCTGTCTGAATGATAATGAATTTGAACCGTATCTTGATGAATTGCTGGAGAATTCAAATTATGACTGTTGTTCTGATTTGATAAACCGCAAAAAATTCTCTGGGGAACAAGAAGTCTGCCCCAATTTTGATGAAATGGATTTTGAAGAAACAATTGAAATAGATGATGAGAGCGAACTTGGTCGGAAACTAATCTCTTGTCTTGAGAGCGGTCAATTTAGTTATGAAAGTTTGAAAGAACTAATCATTGAAGAAAGAATAAGAAACATTGACCTAAAAACATTACCAGTAGAGCAATATGTCAAAAGATTATATAGTCATAATCTGGCAGACCAAATGTCTGCAATTAGATCTCTCGGGGGGTTGATTTCATTTGAAAATAAGGCGGCCTTTGAAGAGTTATTTAAATATCTCAAACAATTACCTTCACCAAAAACTATTCAAGATGTTCATATCAGAATAGAAGTTTTACGCCATTTAAATTCGTTTGATAACAAAAATTTCCTTACGCAGCATTTGATTGATGAATTGTATAACACGCCGTCAAATAATACTACCAGACAATGGATTTCAGCTATTTTTAGTTTCATCCAACAGTCTCCTCTTGAAGATATTCGTGAGCCTTTGGAAAAAATGCTAAAAGACAAGCGTTTTTCTCATAGGTTAAAGCAAAAAATAAAAGATATTTTATATGGCATAAATGAAGATTAAAAACAACGAATATGCAGCCTAACAAGTCACATCAGTGGATGGCTAATAGCCACTGCTGACTTTGGGCGTTATGCCATCATTAAGGAGGAATACAATGTATGCACTGTATTCGAAACAGACACAGGGAACAGGACACAAGTACAGGGGTAGGGGGACGCCCTTAAATAATTCAATTGATGAGATAGAGATCTTGTGACAGGAGAAATATCCCGAGAACCGCTCGCCTTAACGCTCATAGAATTTTGCATCACATCACCATTCGTGGGATTGAGCGTCGAAACATTTTTTGGGATGTGTGTGGGTTAGCGACGTAGTTCCGATCGTTCCGTTATTTCGGGCCCTGAGCACTTCAGGCTCGGCGGGGAGCGGTGATTCCTCCCTTGGGCAACAAAGTCAGGATTATCATCCGACTGGACAAGGACATTGTAGAGTGGTTCAAGTCGCGGGTGGAAGAATCGGGCGGGGGAAACTATCAAACCCTGCTCAACAATGCCCTCCGGGAGTACATCACGCATCAGGACGAGCCCATCGAAAAGGTCCTTCGACGAGTTGTCCGCGAGGAATTGCACGCTGTCCGCTGAGGCAAAGGCGAACCAGGGCATGTACCAGAACGTCGCTCTGCGCTTTCTGCTGATGGCTGACCGCTAATTGATCAACTGAAACCCTTCTTCAAACCCCTTGATATTCGCATCTTTGAACCGCTCCGGTGAGTTGGCATTTATCAGCCATTTAACTTCATCATAATCGAAGAAGGGCATGATCCTGACCAGCGCTCCGAGCATAACCACGTTGGTCATCTGGATATTCCCGAGTTTTTTGGCCGTCGCCGCGGCTTCAATCACGTACCCATTGGGACAATATTGGCGGGCGGCTTTCAGGATCTCCTCCGGCTCCGGATATTCGTCCAGCCCCATGTTGTTCAGGACCGTGGGAATTTTCATGGCATTCACAAGGTAGGCGCCCTGCGGGTTGAGAAGGCGGATATGCCTAAGCATCTCCACGTATTCCATGCTGATCAAAAGATCCGCCTGCCCGCGGGAAATCAGGGGAGAGTAAATCTCTCCCTCCGCTATGCGGATATGGGAGACAACCGCTCCCCCGCGCTGGGCTGCCCCGATGGTTTCCGCCCCTAAAACATTCAGTCTCTTATTCATGGCGTACTGGGAGATGACCAACGAGGCAAAGATATTCCCCTGTCCCCCCACGCCGGAAATCACGACATCCATCTTCATGAGATTGCCCCCCTTTTGCAAACATCCACGCAGAGCGCGCAGCCCACGCAAATCATCGGATCAATGGTGACTTTCTTTTTCTGCTTCTCGAAAGAGATCGCCGGACAGCCGAAGTCATTAATGCAAAGCATGCAGCCGTTGCACCGTTCTTCATCGAGCCGCACCTCTCGCGGCTCAAATACCTTCTGACCCCGCCTTGTAGAAAGCAGGTAACAGGGCATGGAAGAGACAATCAATGACGGGCCATCTTCTTTGACTGCCGCTTCCAGAGCCTCGCGGCATTGTTCAATATTGTAAGGATTAACTACCCGGTGGCTGATTCCCATGGATTCGGCCAGCTTCGGGACATTGACCGGCGCTGTCTTCTCGCCGGCCAGGGTTACCCCCGTGCCCGGGTGAGGCTGAAAACCGGTCATGGCGGTTACCGTGTTCTCGCCGAGGATGACGTTTACATTGATCTTGTTGGTGGCCGCATTCATCAGCCCCAGAATCCCGTTGTGGTAGAAGGTGGAGTCGCCGATAAAGGCGAAAACCGGGCGGTTCACTCCGGAGAGGACCATGCCGCTGGCCATGGGCACGGAGGAACCCATGCAATATATCGTAGATTGAAGCTCCAAGGGTCTGAAGGAGCCGGCATCATGGCAGCCAATATCCCCGGCCACAATTCCCTTATGCTTGCGCACTGTCTGCTTCAGGGCATTTAAGATGCCCCGGTAATTACAGCCCACGCACTGCGTGCGGGTGCGAATGGGAATATGGATATCCAGGACAGGTATTTCGGGTTGGCTGACCTGCAATTCTATAACGGCTTTTTTTGCGGTATCCAGAATTGTCTGGAGATTCAACTCTCCATCGGCAGGGACAAACCCGCTCCTCCCCAAAACTTCGACCTCGATCTTTTCTTCATGGAAGATCTTTTTAAACAGCCCTTCCACAAAGGGCTCCGTCTCTTCAAAAATAACGACCTTCTCCAGCCCCTTAACAAACTCCTTTATTTTCTTGCGGGGCAGCGGCAGGGTCCCCAGCTTCAGCAGGGGCAGCTTTTGGTCCATGTATTGTTCGGCCTCCTTAATCAGGGTGTAGCCCATGCCGCAGCCAACCAACCCGATCTTTCCTTCCCCCTTTTCTGCCCAGTTGTACGAGCTCTCTTCCATGATCTTCTCCAGCATAGGCTGTTTCTCGTTCAACCAGCGGTGGCGGATCTGCGGCCTCTTCAGTCCCCCGAACTTGGTCATCTCCACCGCGCTCATAATGAAGCGCTCCCGGTCGGGTTCGTAATGGGCCGCGGGCAGATCTTTGGGCAGGTCCTCAAACTCGATGATCCCCCGGGCATGGCAGACCCGGGTGACCGGGCGAAGGCAAAAGACCAGTTCCGTCTCCTCCGACAGGTCGAAAGCCTCTTTTACCATGGCCTTGGCTTCCTGGGGAGAGCAGGGATCGAAGATGGGAAGATGGGCGTATTGGTGGACCAGGATGCGGGTGTCCTCCTCGTTTTGCGAGGAGAGCCCTCCCGGGTCATCCGCCGAGATCAAGACCAATCCTCCCCGGATCCCCGTGAAGTTGACATGCATCAAAAAGTCCGTGACGAAGTTCGTGCCGTTGTGCTTCATGACGGGCATGGCTCGCACATGGCAAAGCGAGGCGCCGGTGCAAAGCTCAAAGGCAACCTTTTCGTTGTTAGACCACTCTACGTGTACCCCCGGAACTCCCAGGCATTCATCGACAATTTCTGTGGCTGGGGTGCCTGGGTATCCGGCCACCACCCGCACTCCAGCCTCAAGCGCCCCGCGGGCGATAGCCGTGTCCCCCATGACATATTTTTTTTCTTTCATAGCTCAACTTCTCCTGTTTTTTGATCGGGTTTACAAATCTAACTTCGGGATTTCGACTTCTGAATTTTCTTGCAGTTTTTTCTAACACCTTGGGTGGCAACAAGGCTAATGATTTTTATCATGGAAGCGCTGGTTAGGCAAGGGGAAATAAATGTTATCAGAAATTTCTCCGACTTAAACGTGAAGGAATCTAAATCCCGTCATTCCCGCGAAACCTGTCCCTGCAGGCTTTAAGCAGGGAGCGGGAATCC
>JASEHN010000341.1 GCA_030018715.1 Thermodesulfobacteriota bacterium
CGGATAATAAGGAATCATTTTTTCCTCAATCCATTTCAACGATTCCAGGGTCGTTACTTTCCACTGCGTGGGGCACATGGATAGACATTCAACCAGGGCGAAGCCTTCGTCGCGCATCTGAACTTCAAAAGCCCGCCGGATGGCTTTGGCTGCCTGGTTGATATGTTTCACGTCATGGATGGAGACACGGACGATGTAGGCTTCCGGTGAAACACCGGCGAGCATTTCCGCCATCTTCAACGGATAGCCGCCGGTCCGCGGGTCTCGCCCCCCGGGAAAACTGGTGGTCTTCTGGCCCAGAAGGGTAGTGGGAGCCTGCTGGCCGCCCGTGGCGCCGAAGACGGCGTTATTGACGTAGATCACCGTAATTCGCTCGCACCGGGTTGCGGCGTGGACAATTTCCCCTGTGCCGATAGCAGCCAGGTCTCCATCTCCCTGATAAGTAAAAATAAGGCATTCAGGAGCGGTTCGCTTTAAGCCGGTGGCCACTGCCGGACCGCGGCCGTGCAAGCCCATGGTCATATCACAGGCAAATTGCTTCCAATTGCGCACCGAACAACCCGCGGAAGTGACCCCGATGGCTCTATCAACGATGCCCAAGTCGTCCATAGCTTCCCCTACCAGGCGCTGAACAATGCCATGGCCACACCCCGAACAATAAGGGTAGGGGAAGTCGGTTAAAGAATCAGGTCTTCCAAAAACTTTCTTCATGAACTAACAACCTCCAACCAAATGATAAATTACGAAATTCGAAACCCGAAACTCGAAACAATTTCAAAATCCGAATGACCGAAACCTTTATTCAGTGGTGAGTTTTGCGTTTTGAATTTGGAACATTCGAATTTATTTCGGATTTCGACATTCGGATTTCGGATTTCACCGAGTTCTACTTCATCAACTTCTTTATTTCTTCATATACTTCATCCGGATAGATTATTTTCCCTCCCCCTTGTCCGAGGTGAGAAATGGGAATATCCGGGCCTAAAATACGCTCAAGGTCTTCCTGCATCTGGCCGGCGTTCATTTCGACGTCGAGGAAAGCCTTGGCCGTTTTCCGGAGTTTGGTAAAGGCTTTACGGGGAAAGGGCCAGAGGGTGATCGGTCGGATCATTCCCACCCTTAATCCTTCGGCCCGGGCGATCTGAACAGCATCCAGGGCCACCCGAGCCGCACTTCCGAAAGCCACGACAACGAGATCTGCTCCATCGACAAGTATTTCTTCCCAGCGCGGCTCCTTTTCTTCAATCTGGCGGTATTTTTCGGCAAGCTCTTGATTGAGCTGAATGAGACCGGAATCATCGAAAGGGGCGGCATAGATCACCTTGCGGGGTTTATCCCCTTTACCGCGTAAAGCCCAGGTTTTATCGGGGACCGGCAGGGGTTTCACCAGGTCAAAATCTACGGGTTCCATCATCTGTCCCAGCATTCCGTCCATCAGTACGATTACCGGGTTGCGGTAAAGATCGGCGAGGTAAAAAGCCAAAGTAGCCAGGTCGGCCATCTCCTGAGTGGAAGCCGGACCAAGGACGATAGTCCGGTAATCCCCGTGTCCTCCTCCTTTGGTTACCTGACGGTAGTCGGATTGGGCCGGAGCGATGCGACCCAAACCTGGACCTGCCCGGGTAACATCCACTATTACGCAGGGAAGCTGTCCTGCGGCCAAGGTGCTCAGCCCTTCGGACATTAAGCTGATCCCCGGTCCGGATGAAGAAGTCATGGCCCGGGTGCCTGTGCATGCGGCCCCCCAAATCATGTTGATCCCGGCTACTTCACTTTCGCACTGCAGGAAAGTGCCTCTCGCCTGGGGCAAACGCTTGGCCATATACTCAAAGAGTTCATTCTGCGGAGTGATGGGATAGCCCGCGTAAAATCGGCACCCGGCGCGGATGGCCCCTTCGGCAACGGCCTCATTTCCGCGCATTAGTTCTAAAGCCACTTAAACATCCTCCTAAAAAACGTCAGGCGTAAGTCGCAAGGCGCAAGGAGTAAAGAAAGTTAAAAGTTTCAAGTTTAAAAAAGCCAACTCGAAACCTGAAACCAGTAACCAGGATCCTGCAAACCGCGTCATCCATAACCATTTTTCTCAACACTTAACACTTATCTTTCTTCACCCGACACCCTGTATTCTTACCATTTTTCCGGATCGAGAATTTTTTTAATTTCGTCTATCGAAGACCCTTCTTCAATAGCTTCCATGAGCCGGGTTTCCCTCTGGAAAACTTCGATGGCCTGTTTCACAACAACCCCAATTAATTTTTGAGGGACGATGACCACGCCGGAATCGTCGGCTACAACCAGGTCGCCGGGATTGACTTGAACCCCGCCGCAAACAACAGGGCCGTTCACTTCCAACGCTTCCAGGCGAAATTTTCCCGTGATGGGGGTGATTCCCCGGGACCAGACCGGGAAATCCAATTTTATCATCTCCCCAACATCGCGCACACCGCAATCAACAATATTACCGGCCAACCCATATTTTTTAGCCATCAAAGTGGATAGCCCCCCCATGGAGGATATCTCTCCTCTCCCTCCGCCGTCGATGACAACTACATCGCCTGGCTCGGTCAGGGCATAAGCATCGCGGTCGGCTAATTTAGCCTTGGCTCTCTCGTGAAACGATTGAGCAGGAGTCAAACGTTCGGGAAGGTATTTTAAAGTCACTGCCGGTCCAGCAATTTTTTTCCCGGGGATGACTGGCTTTAAAACCGAACCGGGAATTGCCCCGGCAATTCCCCTGGAATCCAGGATATCGGATAGGGTGGGGGTAAGTCCTTCGTAACTGAGCAATTCCAGAAGGAGGGATTTCGGCGGACGGGAAATCTCCCAGGTTTTAATCCGTTCTACAGGAATCAGACCCATCAATCGCCGCCGGTATTTTTCCGGAATTTTCATAAATTCTCTCCACCTCTCTTTGAAGACATTAAATTAATCAATTATAATTTCTACCTTGATACGAGAACGTTTGTCAAAGAGAAAAAAACTCGCGCCCCTTCACTTTTGATAAATTGATGAATTCACAGTGATAGACGAAGCCCGGACGGGAGGGGGATGAAAGAGGGAGCAGAAATACTGCCTTGTGCTCCCGAGAGATTTCCCCTCCCGTCCGGGCCGGGTCCTGACTATCATTCTGAAATCATGGAGGCCCACTCCGCTCCTTCTGGCCAACTGCTCCTAACTTACACGTGAAAATTGAAAGTGAAGGGGGCAAGCCCCAGTCTATATTTCTTGACATTTTTTTTTAAAAAACTATGATCAAGCCTAAAATAAATAAAGGGGAACCCCATCATTTGAAGGGAAATAAAAGATGCCTAAAGTATTGATCATGACCAAAAAATTTGCCGATGTTTCCAGGGACCCCATTCAAACCCTGGAGCAAGCCGGGTTTACCGTGGAGGAGAAGGATTATGACCGGGTGTCCCTGGCCCAGGAAGATGAAATCTGCCGGGTAATCCAGGGGGCCGATGCAATTATCGTAACGGCCATGTTTCCCGCGACGCGAAAGATTATCATGAGCGCCGACCGCCTGAAGATGATCGCCATTCGCAGCGCGGGGTTCGAAGGGAGCGACTTGAAAGCCGCTACCGAAAAAGGGGTCGTTGTGACCCACAACCCGGGGTCCAATGCCAGTTCCGTGGCCGACATGACCATCGGGTTGATGCTGGCCGTTTCCAAACAGATCGCGAAAAAAGACCGGGAGATGCGCAAGGGCATCTACAACCGGGGAGGGGGAGAGGACCTTTTCCGAAAAACCATAGGGATCATCGGGCTGGGCAATATCGGGAAAAAAATGGCCCAGAGACTCCAGGGGTTCGAGGTCAAGATCATTGCCAACGACATCGTGGATTATCCGCAGTTCCAAAAGAAATATAACATCCCTTACTACTCCAAAGAGGAACTTCTCCAGATGGCCGACTATGTAACCATCCATGTTCCCCTTGATGACTCCACCAGCCTGATGATCGGGGAGGAGCGGCTGAAGCTGATGAAGCCAACAGCCTTTCTCATCAATACCGCCCGGGGGGAAGTGGTGGATGAGCAGGCCTTATACAAGGCGCTTACGAATGGATGGATTGCCGGAGCTGGATTGGATGTGTTCAAAGAAGAGCCTCCCAAATTCCGGGCCCTCATCGAGTTGGAAAATGTGGTATGCACGCCCCATAGCGCCGGATTGAGCCGGCAAGCTTCTTACTCCATGGCCATGGAAACAGTGAAGAAAATTATCGCGTTCTTTGCAGGAAGGGTTCCGGAAAACGTCCTCAACCCGGAGGTACTGAAGGG
>JASEHN010000340.1 GCA_030018715.1 Thermodesulfobacteriota bacterium
ATGCTAATGATAATTTCTTTTTGTTTTTTTGGAGCGGGCGACCAGATTCGAACTGGCGACGTCAAGCTTGGGAAGCTTGCATTCTACCCCTGAATTACGCCCGCCTCGTAAAAAGGTTATAATAATATTAACCTAATGGCCTTGATCTGTCAATATTTTTCAAAAATTCTATGGCTTCCTCCCGGCTTCGAACCATGCCGGCCAGCTCTGCCTCCCGGAGTTGGGCCAGAAGATTTCCCACTGCCTTCCCCTGGGGTAAACCAAAAGCCTCCATGATCTCCCGGCCATCGAGCAATGGCTTTTGCGGCTTCCGGGAAAATTCTTCATGGTAATAGCATATAAGCTCCCCGGCAACTTCCTTGATTTTTCCGAGGTCCCCGGGGAGGTTCTGAAACTTAGTCCAAAGGAAGTCTATTTTTTTCGAAGCCAGCCCATCAGCCAGGGCTAAGAGCGCCTGGTCAATTCCTTCCTTTCCTAAATCCCGGAAGAAACGATACTTCGCCCGCGGCGTTAACCGTTGCCCTTTTGATAAACTTAATATACGCATATGGTGGCGGGTGAGCTCGGATAGGATGCGTATAGATTTCCGGCTGAGCTTGATTCTCCGGGCAATCGACGCATTAATCTTTTGACCTTTAAGATCGTGATCCAGAAAACGGCAGGATGGGCCTGCCGGGTCAACGCTCCGGGTTCCGGGCTTGCCGGAATCATGGAAATAGGCCGCGAACTTAAATAGCGCTTGCCTGTTTATTCCTTCTTCCATGATCTCGGTGAAGTGATTATCCAGGGGCGAGGCATAGGCCGGATAGATGTCCGCGAGATGAGCCAAGATGAATTCTGCCGCCTCTACTGTTTTGAAAGCATGCTCCAGGAGGGGAAAGTCATGATGTGTCCCCTGGTCCAGGGTTTCCCATCCTTGAACCTCAGGGATGATCTGAGTAAGGAGTCCGGACCTGTAAAGGTCTCTTAGAAAACGCCCGGCCTGGGTTTGATCAAAAGCCGCAAACAATTCGCTCCGTATCCTTTCTCCGGCTGACCGGAGAATTAATTCTTTATTCTCCTGGATCATACGTAAGGTCTTTTCCTCAAGCTTTAATCCGAGGGTGGAAGAAAACCGGAAAGCCCTGAGCATTCTCAATGGATCATGACGCAGGGATTCTTCAGAGTTTGCCCGGATGATCTTTTGCCGCAAGTCGGAAACACCCGCCAGAGGGTCGATAAGGGAAGGAGAGCCTTGATGAAAGAGCTTTTTCAGGGGGATAGCCATGGAGTTGATTGTAAAATCCCTTTGCCTGAGGTCTTCGAAAATATTTTTCCCCTGCATGGAAGAAAAATCAATCTCAAATTTTCTTTTTCCCTTCTTCAGAACCACCCGCCAGGTGCCCAAAGTTTCATCCAAAGGGAAAACATGCCCTCTCATCTCCCCGGCCATGGCTTTGGCCAAGACACCGGCATCTGCCTGGGTCACAAAATCGAAGTCCTTACCCAGCGGTTTTCCCAGCAGAAGATCCCGTATTGCTCCGCCTACCAGATGGACTTCTTCCCCCCGTTTTTCAGCTATCCGGCAGGCTGACTGAAGGATTTTGGATTTTTTCAGGAGTTTTTCTTCTACGTTGTCCATACCCTCTTCACTTGCTATAATGCTTCCAGAATATACCACAAAAAGGTGAGTTAAAACCAATGCGCCTTTTTCCTGAGGGGAGAAAAAGAATGAATATCGCCGATATCCTAAATAAAACCAGCGAGCGTTTGCCGAACAAACCGGCTTTTTATTTTGACGACCAGGGAACCACATATCAAACCCTTCAGGAATTGAGCGAGTCCTTTGCTTTAGGACTGCAAAAGATGGGTGTGCAGAAGGGCGACCGGGTGGCTGTTTTTTCCCCCAGCAGTCTGGAGTTCATCATCTCCTGGTTTTCCGCAGTTAAATTGGGGGCTATATTCATTCCCATCAACATCATGTTGAAGGCCCGGGAGTCCGGGCATATTCTGGAAAATGCCCAGGTGAACACGCTGATCGTTCATCATAGCCAGATGGAGATGGTTCGTTCCCTCCGCCCAGGACTCACTTTTCTAAAAAATTTAGTGGTCATCGGAAAACAACCCTTGCCCGAATCCCGTCTTTTTTCTGACCTTCTTTCCGAAAAGCCTTCGAGGCCGATGACTAAGGACTGCGCGCCTGATGATACAGCCACCATGATTTACACCTCTGGAACGACCGGTTTCCCCAAAGGAGCTATGATCACCCACGCCAATTTCTTCTCCAATGTGCCAGGCATTGTAAAGGCTCTGGCCCTGGATGAAGGCATGGTGCGCGTATCTGTAACGCCCCTCTTTCACGCCATGGGCCTGACAGTCAACATGCTGGCGGTTGTGTATTTGGGAGCGACGGCAGTCATCCAGGCCAAACTCGATTTTGCAGAATTCCTCAAGGCCAACGAAAAATATCGGGCCACCATGATCAGCGGAGCTCCGGCCCTCCATTACCTGCTCATCCATGACCCCAGAACCAAAAATTATGACCTTTCTTCCTGGAAAGTGGCCATGTCCGGGAGCGCACCCCTACCCGTGGAGGTTTTGCGCAAGTTTGAAGAGAAGTTCAAGATTCCCATGGTCGAGGCTTATGGGTTGACCGAGGTTACTACTGCGGCCACGGCCAATCCTGTTTTCGGGACGCGCAAACCTGGCTCTGTAGGCCTTCCTCTTCCGGAACTGGAAGTAAAAATATTTGACGAACAGGATCGGGAAGCGCTTGCCGGGGAGATAGGCGAGGTGGTCATTCGTGGACCGGCCGTTATGAAGGGATATTACAACAACCCGGAGGCAACGGCAGAAACCCTGAAAAGAGGCTGGCTGTACACGGGTGATTTGGGTAAGATGGACGAAGATGGGTATCTTTATATCCTGGACAGGAAAAAAGACATGATCATCTGCAGTGGCTACAACGTATACCCGCGGGAGATCGAAGAGTTCCTGCATACTCATCCGGCAGTTCTGGAAGCCGCGGTCATCGGCATACCCGACCCTAAACGCGGGGAAAGCCCGATGGCCTTCGTCATCCCCAAACCCGGTCAGAAGCCCACTGAGGAAGAGTTGGTCCAGTTCTGCAAAGAGAATTTAGCTGCTTATAAGGCTATCAAAGGAGTGAAGTTCATTGAGGAGTTTCCCAGGAATCCCAACCGCAAAGTCTTAAAGCGGGAGCTGCGGGAGATGTTAAAAGAATGAGTTTCGAGTTGCGGGTTTCAAGTTTTAAATTAGCCACAGAGGACACAGAGATCACAGAGTTTTAAAACCATGATTAAGAAAAAGTAAAGAATAAGTGTAAAACGTCTAAGTAATCCGCCTAAGGCGGACTAAAGTTGAAAAAAAGTAATTTCCTATACAATCGAGTTAATATGAGGAAGATCGCTCCCTAACCTTTCCCTTGCAAATTTTCCTTCAACTGGGTAAACTCGGATACCTCTGCCCCGGTTATGGGGAGAAATGTGAGGGGCAGGGATTGAATAGGTTTCAGAAGTACTAATGCGGCGGGAGAGGGCGCTTGGGAGATTAAGCCGCAAATCATCGCCAAGCAGATGGGGCCAGTATAGTGCCAGCTTTGGGAAGGAGGGGATGGCAACAGAGGATCAAAATCATAAGGGAAGAAAAAATATTCAGGAGGTAAATCATGATTACAGCAGTAGGAAGAAGAATCAAATCAAAAGTCTCGTTATTTTAGCCTGTTTTACAGTTGCGGTCATAGCTTTCTCCGCGGGGGTATCATCAGCCTCCACCCAGCGTCTGGTCATTGGCACGGCCAGCACAGGGGGAACCTGGTATCCCTTAGGGGGTGGAATCGCCAAGATTATCAATAAATATGTCCCCAACGTCGATGCCACGGCTCAACCTTCGGGAGCCTCCATCGAGAACATCCGGGCCATAGGCGATAAGAAGATGGATTTTGCTCTGTTGATGCCCGACGCCGCTTTTTTTGGGTTCCAAGGGGTAGAGACTTTTAAAGCCAAACGCCCTCATGAAGAGCTGCGCGGAGTTTTTTCCACCTTCCCGATTGAACAGCAAATCTTCGTCCTGGCCGATTCGCCGGTGAAGAGGATTCAGGATCTTAAAGGCAAGAAGATCGGACTGGGAGCGCCGGGCAGCGGAACCGAAGTCATGTCCCGTCTGATTCTGGCCGAATACGGGATCGAATACAAAGATATTACCCCCCCAATTCCTTCACCATCCGGAGACCGTTTCGGCCCTGAAAGATAAGACCATCGAGGACCGTGAATTCTGCAC
>JASEHN010000342.1 GCA_030018715.1 Thermodesulfobacteriota bacterium
TTATAAAAATATTACTACGGAAACATAAGGCTGTCAATTGCAGATTTCCATAAAATGTTTTTGCAACGCATTTCTGTATGCCTCAACCGATTTAGGGAGTTTTTTTGTAAACCCTTTGATGATGAGATGCTCATTGATCGCCTCTAAAAAGGCAAGATACGCCGTTGCAAAGGCCGCTCTTACAGGTTTTAAGTCCGTATATATATAGTACCGTTGCGGATGATTTCATGACTCCCTCCCGGCTCCAGCAGAAAAAGGCTGGAATTCAACTCGTAGGTAACTCGGATTAAAAGGCTCCTTTTTCTTCATTAACGCCCAAGCAATGATCAGAAGATTGGCCGACAAATTAACCCGCATCTTGGTCTTGATCCCAGGCTCTCTCTCGGCCTTGGAGCTTTTGAGTGTAATAAACGATAAAGTCCTGATTCTTGGCACCTCCTTAAATTTGTTTTGACCAACCTAAGCATACCAGCTTTCTCTTAACCTCGTATGCTCAGGAGGTGCCTTTTAATGATTATCAAGAACCCGGGAATCCTTGAACCCTTTTTTTCTTTATGTTATGATGTTTGCGCTTCTGAAAAATCGTAAGGCGCAAAACGTAAGGCGTAAGGCACAAGAAACATTTAATGCAAACAACAACAAAATAATTCTGAAGGGAGAAAAAAATGGAGTTTGAGGTGCCGGAAAATGTTCGACTGATGCGGGACACTGTTCGCCGCTTTATTAAAAACGAACTGGAGCCGATATCCCAGCAGGTCGAAGAAGAAGAAAAGATACCCGAGAGCATCGTGCAAAAAATGCGGGATTTGGGATTTTTTGGTTTATCCATTCCGGAGGAATACGAGGGAATGGGGTTGAATACCCTGGGGGAATGCGTTCTCAATGAAGAGTTCGGCAAAGTCAATGCCTGTTTCCGTTCCCGTTTCGGGACGAACAACGGAATTGGCTCTCAGGGGATTTTGATCGATGGAACCCCGGAGCAAAAACAAAAATACCTGCCCCGCATCGCCAGCGGCCAATGGACCGCAGCCTTTGCCCTAACCGAACCGAACGCCGGCTCGGACGCCGCTAACATTCAAACCAAAGCAGTCAAAAATGGCGATGTTTACCTGCTTAACGGGTTGAAGCACTTTATCACCAACGGGGATGTTGCCGATGTGGCGACTGTAATGGCCGTAACCGACAAAGAAAAAG
This sequence comes from Thermodesulfobacteriota bacterium, assembly GCA_030018715.1. Lineage (GTDB taxonomy): Bacteria > Desulfobacterota > SM23-61 > SM23-61 > SM23-61 > JAHJQK01. The sequence continues at coordinate 1,195 of JASEHN010000342.1, forward strand.
GGCCCCGGGGGGTTACGGCTTTCATAGTGGAGAAGACCTTCCCGGGATATTCCGTGGGCAAGGTCGACCGCAAAATGGGCGTCCATGGCAATAACACTTCGGAGCTGGTCTTCGAAGATTGTCAGGTACCGGCAGAGAACATCATCGGGGGCGTGGAAGGAAAGGGATTTGTCACGGCCATGAAAGTCCTGGAGAAAGGGCGCATCACCATTGCCGCAACCTGCGTAGGCACCGCGCAGTATGTTTTGGATCAGAGCATCGCCCATTCCAAGCAGCGGGTCCAGTTTGGCAAACCCATCTCGGTTAACCAGGCTATCCAATGGATGCTGGCGGACATGGCCATTGCCATTTACGCCGGCAGGCAGATGATCTATCATACGGCCTGGTGCCGTGACCAGAAACAACGGGTAACCCAGCAAGCCGCCATGTGCAAAGTGTATTGCACGGAAATGGCCAATAAGGCCGCCGACTATGCCCTGCAAATACACGGGGGCATGGGATACATGAAAGAATCTCCGATCGAACGGGTTTATCGCGACATTCGTTTGACGCGCATTTTCGAGGGAACATCGGAAGTGCAGCGGATGGTCATTGCCCGCGAGCTTCTGAAGGACTGAATATGAATACAGAAGTCAGAATTCAGAAGTAATAAATCAGACCTAAAAGCGGCTTCATTCTGGATTTTGAAATCTGGGTTCTTTTCTCCAATATTTGTAACACTTTAGCCCTTTGAAAAGAGGTGAGGCGTAAGATCAGAGGGAATCCATGGTCCGGGGGCCTGGTCCCGCCATGGCGGGATTGGAATCATAAGGCGCTGATTTCTTCGCGGGTGGGGCGGGGAAAATGCCCCCGCCTCCTCCGACGGAAAAGAGCGGGGTTCTTCGTGGCCAAGCGGAAACCCGGCCGATGCTTCCGGCGCGTTCCACCCAGACCCCCGGACCTCAACAAAGGTGGTAAAACCATTTTTTCAAACCGCTAAATTGATACGTCAATTTTAATCATTCTATGAAGGAGTCTGTTGATGACCGAAGCCCAAAAACCCCGAAAAGAATATGCAACTTCCGTAACCATTCCCATCGATAACGTCGGCCAGGCCTATCTGGAGCTCTTAAGAGACCGCGGGATTAAGTATTTCTTCGGAAATGCCGGGACGGACTTTGCCCCTTTAATAGATGGTTTCGCCCGCTTTGCCGCTGAAAAAAAAATTTTTCCCAGGCCCATTCTGGTCCCTCATGAGTTCACAGCCGTCAGCATGGCCCACGGCTTTGCCATGGTAACCGGAGAACCCCAGGTGGTGATGGTGCATGTGAATGTGGGGACATCTAACGGTCTCACCGGGGTCATGAATGCTGCTCGGGCGAACATCCCCTTAATCTTTACAGCCGGGAGGACGCCGATTACCGAAGGGGAAATGAAGGGGGGGCGAAATCTGCACATTCACTGGGCGCAGGAATCTTTCGATCAGGCCTCCATGCTGCGGGAATACGTAAAGTGGGATTACGAACTTAGGAACTTCACCCAGCTGGAAAAGGTTGTGGATCGGGCTTTGAACATTGCCATGTCCGAGCCGAAAGGACCGGTTTACTTGAGCCTGCCGAGGGAAGTTTTGGCCGAGGAACATCGGGAATTTACCTATACCCCCTCTGGACCGAGACGCTACGCCAAACCAGGTCCGGACTCTGCAGCTATCCGGCAGGCCGCTTTGCTGCTGAAGGATGCGGAAAACCCTCTGATCATTACCTCCATGGTGGGGAAAAATCCCGCGGCGGTGGGGGAGTTAGTGAAGCTATGCGAGTCTTTCGCTATTCCAGTGGTCATGGCCGCCAGTAATCTTTACCTTAATTTTCCAACAGAGCACCCCTTGCACTTAGGGTTCGATCCCCTGAAATACTTGGGGGATGCAGATGTAATCATGGTGATCGAAAGCGATGTTCCCTGGTTTCCCATCAAAACGAAACCGAAGTCAGGCGCCAAAGTGATCCAGATGGGCATCGATCCCTTTTTCTCCCGTTACCCCATGCGCACATTCCCCGTGGATGTTCCGATTGCCTCTGATCCGGAAGCCGGGTTGAGGTGTTTGCGGGAAACCCTTTCTATTGACAGGGAATCCAAACGAAAAAAAATCCAGGAACGCTTCAACCGGCTGGCCGAGGAGCACAAAACCTTGAAAGCAACCTGGAAAGCCATGGCCGAAAAGGTAAGGAAAGATAGTCCTATCGACATGGAATGGCTGTCTTATGGGGTGGGTAAGGCCAGGGACGGGAATACGGTGATCATCAATGAATACGACCTTAGGACTCATCAAGTTCCCCTTCAGGAACCCGGGTCTTTCTATGGGTCGCCCATGGTAAGCGGGCTGGGATGGTGTTTCGGAGCGGCCTTGGGAGTTAAACTGGCCAGGCCAGATAGCGTTCCGATTGTCTGCATGGGAGACGGAACATACCACTTCACTGCTCCGACTGCCGGCCATTTCGTAGCCCAAAACTTTCCCATTGTGGTAATTGTTTTCAACAACCAGTGCTGGAATGCCGTGAAAGGATCGGTCAAAGATCTTTACCCTGCTGGCTGGGCCGCCAAGAGGGATCATTTTGTCCTCTGTGACCTGGAGCCGTCCCCTGCTTATGAAAAGATCGTGGAAGCCTTTGGGGGTTACGGGGAGAGGGTAGAAGACCCAGGGGAGATCATCCCGGCGCTTAAACGGGCGGTGAGGGCCGTCCGTAAAGAAAAGCGCCAGGCCCTTTTAAATGTGATCTGCAAACATCCATGAACAAAAAAATATTGGACGCAGATTCACCCTGTTAGATTTTTAATATCTAACAGGGTAAACGCAGATTTTCAGAATTGTCAATTAGCAGTATCTAAATAAAAAGAAAATAATTGAATAGTATAGGAATTTCCTTTTTCCATCTTTAGTCCGCCTCAGGCGGATCACTTGAAACACTTAGGGCGCTTGACTCGGTTTTTAATTTTTTCTTGATTATGGTTTTAAAACTCTGTGATCTCTGTGTCCTCTGGTAAACCAGGATAATCCTGGCTGATCTATCTGACTGAAAAGTGTCAGAC
>JASEHN010000343.1 GCA_030018715.1 Thermodesulfobacteriota bacterium
ACTCGTGTCGCTCCCCGCGCGGGAGCGTGGAACACGTAAATGATCTTTTTTACTTTTGTTCATGGCAGCAGCAATAAACAACGTGGCCAAACAATTGCTTTTTATGTGATTGATTTAGAAACATATTGATTAAGGAGAGAGAAATTATGGCAAAACTGGGAAGTAAGAAAAAACCGGCTGTAGCAAGGGTACAGACGGTAAAGAGAGCTGGCGAAATAATGCAGCTTTGCAATGAACAAGGATGGCAAGTAATTGTGGGAATAGAGCCGGATAAACCCGAGGATGTGTCGGACATTAAATGGCTTCTTAAAAAATATGAGAAGCATCATGAGCCGCAGACCAGGTCTGGCCCCTTAAAGGTCAGCCCGAATGACTATTGCCCTTGTGGAAGCGGTTTGAAATATAAGAAATGTTGTTTAGGCAAGGTGTGAACAAGTGGATTGAGAGGAGGCGACTCGAATCTCGGTTTTAAGGCGGCTGGCCCTCAGATCTTTAACCTATGAAAAAAGGATGGGGGGCGCCTTCCTTTTCCACGCAGGCATAAGCATTATGGTTGTGGATGGATTCCAGGTTCTCGGATTCCACGCGGAACCAGGTGATGTTGGAATGGGCATTGAGGCGTAAAGCAATATTGCGGACGACGTCCTCGACGAACATGGGGTTGTCATAGGCCTTTTCGGTAAGCAGTTTCTCATCCGACCTTTTGAGGAGAGAGAAGACCGCGGAGCTGGCCGAATTTTCCACGATGCGGATCAAATCCTCAATCCAGAAAAATTTCCGAAAAGTTACTTTAACGGTGACCAGGCTCCGTTGATTGTGAGCGCCCTTTTTGCTGATTTCTTTCGAGCAGGGGCAAAGCGTGGTTACGGGGACAGTTATTCCAACGACCAATGAGTGATGCCCATTGGTTAAAGAAGCCAGAAACTGGCAGGAATAACCCATCAGGCTCTTGGCCCCGGAGGCAGGGGCCCTTTTCTCGATAAAATAAGGAAATTCCGCCTCCAGGTAAGCCGATTGAGCGTTTAACTTTTCTTTCATCTTATCCAAAATGGTGGAAATGGCCTTGATATTAATCGTGCCGCGGTATTCATTTAAAATTTCGATAAAGCGGCTCATGTGCGTGCCTTTAAAATGGTGGGGCAGGTTGACGTACATGTTCACCTTGCCTACCGTGTGTTGCACTTTGTTCCGCTTGTCCAAGACCGTTATGGGGTACTGGATATTCTTAACCCCAACTTTATTGATCTCCACGCGACGATAGTCTCTGCGATTCTGGATGTCTATCATTTGGGGGGCCTGCGGTAGGTGGCCTGAGAAGTATCCGATTCCCATACCGAGACCCGGCTTACCCGATGAGGCCCCTGATCAATCCGGCGGGCGAGCTCTTCAAAGATATAAGCCGCAAGATTTTCGGACGATGGGTTTTTTTCTTTGAACATGGACAGTTCGTTTAAGTAACAATGATCCAGAGCCTGAAGCACATCCCGGGTCTTGTTTTTAAGAAGGCGAAAGTCCAGGACCATTCCCAGTTCATTTAAGGCTTCGCTTTCTACGGCAACCTCGACGATAAAATTATGCCCGTGAAGGGACTCGCATTTTCCCCCGACTTCCCGCAGATTGTGGGCTGCGGAAAAATCAGTCTTGATCTTGATTTCGTACATTTGTTTACCTGGCGGCAGAAACTCCCGAATAAAAGATGTCGATATTCCGGAAAAAACCTTCCGTATTATAAAAACAAAGTTATCCCATTATGGCTAACTTGTCAACTCCAGGTCTGAGCTTGTCCCCTTCACTTTGATCAGTGATCTATTAATTTCAGGCGGTGCGCTGGCCAAGCCGAAAGGTAGATTCGCTTGGCATCATAAGGCGCTGGTCATTTCATGGATGGGGCGGGAAAAGGCGCCCCGCCTCATTAAGCGGAAATCCTGCCTGAACCTTTGGGAAAGGTTTCTTCCCGGCCGATGCTGCCAGCGCTAATCTCCCTTCCGCCTTGGCCACGACTAAAGTGGTGCCTAAAAAGTGAAGGGGGGCAAGCAGGTATGGGTTTAAATTTTTAATTGACTATCGCACTCTTTTTCGTATAGGCTTTTTTTGCATTGTCGGGCGAGGGCGTAGAACATTGCCTTAGTTAACGCATTTACGCTTTTCTACAATTACGGAGGGGTGGCGTGAAGATCGGGATGATGAATAATCCCCGTTATGACCTTGTGGCTGAAATTGCCTGGGCCAAAAAGAACGGATTCGATTTCCTGGACCTGACCTTCGAACCACCAGCCGCTTACGCAGGTGAGCTCAGGGCGGCGGAGGTCAAAAAAGCCCTGCAAGATAACAGCCTGGGTGTCGTAGGGCATACAGCCTATTACCTGCCCATTGCTTCTCCTTATGAAACCCTGCGTAAGGCCGCCATGGAAGAGATCCACAGGGGACTTCATTTTTTTTCCGAGGTTGGGGCATCAAAGGTAACCGTCCACCCGGACAAATCCATAGCCTTTATCTTGAATCAGAAGGGGATTCTGAAAACGAATATGCAATCCCTGGGCGAGATAGTTAATTGGGCCGACGGCCTGGGCGTGCAGGTTCTTATCGAAAACATGGACCGTACGTTTAACACGGTAGAGCAAATTCAACAGGCCCTTTCCCAGATGCCCCAGGTCGGTTTTCATCTGGATGTTGGCCATGCCAATCTAAACGTGGAGCGAAACCGGACCGAAGAATTTCTCCGGGCTTTCCACGGACGTTTAGTCCACGTGCATCTTTCGGATAATTTCGGAAAAACCGAGGACCTGCACCTCCCTCTGGGGGCGGGAAACATCGAGTGGAAAAAAGTGATTCCGCTGCTGAAAAGTTTTGGGTACGACGGGACCATTACCCTGGAGGTATTTTCCGCTGATCGTCGATATCTCCTTTTCAGCCGGGATAAATTGAGGGAACTCTGGGAAAAATAGAGAGTAAATCCGCCGGCAGCCATCAGCGATCAGCATTTGGCGAAGGCCTGGCAAAACTGGAGAATTAAAATACACCATGGCGATTGTAGAGATAATGGAAGCGATTGACCCGGAAAAAACCGGGAGGAAAGAAAGCTTGCCGCCCCTCTCGCTTTTGCTGGCTCATTCCATGGACCGGGAGAAAGTGCAGGAGATTAAGGAACAAGAGGGGATCCCCGTTATTGTAGTCTTTCCCGCTCGCGGCGATGAAGAGCTGCTGACCCTGGAACGGGAGATTCAGATTCTGCAGCAATTGATGGGCAGGATCATCGATGAAATCTGGATTGCCTTCGGGGGAAGCGAGCATGATGACATCCCCCTGATGGCCAAAAAATATGGCGCCCAGGTATTCTATGCCAAGTGGAACGGGATGAATGATGCCCGCCGGGGAGATTCGGGCAAGGGCCTTTCCATGCGGGGGTTGCTTTACCACCTCTGCGCGGAGAAAGGCCTGAATAATCCCAAGGCCATCATCGAGTTTATCGACGCGGACATCCGGGAAGGATATTTCAATCCCCGCTGGGTTATTGACCCGGTCGGAGCCATCCTCTGGTTCGAACAGATCGAGGTGGCCAAACTTGTCTATCACCGCCCCTTTGGCGGCAGGCTCAACGCTTTCATCACCCCCTTCATTTCCATCTTTGATCACCCGGTTATCAACCCGCTAAAAAGGCTGCTTTACTTCCTTTCAGGAGAGATAGCCGGCACTCTGAATTTCTGGCTTTCGGTTCCCTTCAAGCAAAACTTCGGAATTGAAATGAAGATCCTGACCTCCCTGGCCTTGAATAAGGTGAACCTCCTTTCCAACGGCCAAGACCTAAGCCATGTAATCCAGGTTTTTATGGGAGAAATGGATCATAAACACAGCCCCCTGCGCAGCACTGGGAAAGTGAAAGGCCTGGATGCCATGGCCAAAGAGATTTTTCAGGCTTTTCTTGAGGATTTGGTTGAGGAAGGAATGGTCCGCTTGGACAGAGGCCTGAATTATTCCGACCGATTGCAAATTTCCACAGTAATTCCCCCCCCCGGAGGCGGGGAGGAGACGGGAACGCCCAGTAAACTGGATATTCCCTCCTTCGAAAAAACTTTTTTCCCCTTAAAACACCTTCCGGAAATCAGAGCCATGTGTCCGTGGATTCGTTAAACAGTTTGGAGTAAGGAGTTCGGAGTTAGGAATAAAAATAAAGGTATCAATTTAGCGATTTGAAAAAATGGTTTAAAAGCCTTTGTTGAGGGCCGGGGGTTAGAGCGGAACGCGCCGGAAG
>JASEHN010000344.1 GCA_030018715.1 Thermodesulfobacteriota bacterium
CAAGAGAATTCTTACTATTAATCGTATAAAAAGTGATATTCGCATTCATATAAATTAGGCCATACAAAATAAAATATATTTATCAATAAAATCAATTGATTCTAAATAACTGGCGAAAGTCCGGATAAAGGTCCCTTTTTCCTGATTCAATCTCCAGCAAACGCTTCTCTGTCTCCGCCCGCAGATTTTTATTGGAAATGGTTTTAAAAAAATGAGAGAGTTTGATTTCTCCCACTTTCCTGGTTTCTTCAGCGGCATAATCCAGCAAGTATTCCTTGAATGTAAGCAGGGCGTTAACGCTACAGATATCCTGTATATCCCCGGGCTTGGCCTTGTCCATGAATTCCTTGCCCGTCCTTCCCCGCCGGTAACAGGCTGTACAGAAGCTGGGAAGGTAACCCAGCTGGCAAATGGAGAGGATGACTTCATCCGGTGAACGAGGGTCGGATATAATGAATTGTTCGCTTTCCCCCTCTTCGAGATTTCCGCCGTTTTTACCGTAGGCTCCCGGAGCAGTCCGGGAACCGGCGCTGGTCTGGGAAATCCCCAGATTGAAGGCCGCGGTGCGCATTTGCACGTTTTCCCGGGTGGAGATAATCATGCCGGTGTAGGGCACAGATAGACGGAGGACGGCTATTAGCTTCTTGAACGATTCGTCCGATACCAAATGGGGAGGTGTAAAATCAACTCCTGCGGCTGGTCTTACGCGGGGAATAGAGATCGTATGCGGCCCCACCCCGAACTTCTCTTCCAGGTGGCGGGCATGGTCCAAAAGAGCGAGGACTTCAAATTTATAGTCGTAAAGCCCGAACAGGACTCCCAGGCCCACATCATCAATGCCGGCCTCCTGGGCCCGATCGTGGGCCAGAAGCTGCCTTTCATAATCCTTTTTAGGCCCGTCGTGCATCAACTCGTAGGTTGGCCGGTGATAAGTCTCTTGAAAGAGCTGATACGTGCCGATCTTCGCAGCCTTCAGGCGACGGTAATGTTCCACGGTTGTGGCGGCGATGTTTACATTCACCCGGCGGATTTCCCCTTGCCCGTTTTTGGCGCTATAAATGGTAGCAATCGCTTCTTCTATGTAATCCATATCCGCCGAAAAAGATTCACCGCATTCAAGCAGGAGGCGCTTATGCCCCAGATTTTCTACCTCGCGCGCCTGTTCCCGGATTTCCTCCTGCTGCAAACGCCTCCGGCGAATAGAGCGGTTATCCCGGCGGAACCCGCAATACCGGCAGTTGTTCACACAAAAATTGCTCAGGTAAAGGGGAGCGAAGAGCACCAGGCGTTTTCCGTAAATCCTCAGCTTGACCTCCCGGGCCGCCTGGAAAATGGTTTCGATAAGTTCGGGGTCTGCCACCTGAAGCAGCGCGGCCGCCTCTTCCGGCTCGATTCCTCCGGCTTCCCTTGCTTTGGCTACAACGGCCAGAATTTCTTCCCGCGGCTTCCCCAGACCGGCCATCAATTGCTTTTGAATCAGGCCTTCATCGATGAAAAGATTTTTTGCTGGCATGTTTTCTCTCTTTGGCAGTCAATCCGGAAGTCAGGGGGTAGAATCCTGTCTCCTGGATGCTATATTCTGCATTTATATGGGTAGCAGCACCCGGAAAGTGCTTCCCTGATGCAATTTGCTCTCGACCTCGATATATCCATTATGAGCTTCGACAATTTTTTTGACGATGGCCAGTCCCAGGCCTGTTCCGGTGATCCCCTGGGTTTCTTTGGTTTTTACCCTGTAAAATTCATCGAAAAGTCGCCCGATGTCTTTCCTGGCAATGCCAATCCCGCTGTCTTGGATCTCTACACGGATAAAAGCATCGTCCGCACCCGCCTTAACCAAAACTTTCCCTCCGTTCCGGTTGTACTTGATGGCGTTGTCCAGAAGGTTGGTGAAGACCCTGGCGAGATCATCCCGGTTGGCATGGACCAGCGGGAGATCATCGGCCGCATCCATTTCCAGGGAAACCTGACGTTCAATCGCTTCCCCGTTGATCAACTCCGCTACTTCGTTCAGGAGGGAGATTAATTGAAACTTTTCCTTTTCCTTGGCCACCCGCCCGGTCTGCATGCGCGAGATGGCCAGAAGGTCGTGAATGAGCGCCAGGAGCCCCCGGGTGCGCTCCCGGGAACGCTCCATGATTTTGCGCACCTTCTGGGAATCATCTACCCCTACGCCGTCAAGGATCACATCCAGGTATCCCTCGATGGCCGCCAGTGGGGCTCGCAGCTCATGAGCCACCATGGAAACAAACGTGGACTTGGCTTTATCCAATTCCTTAAGCTCCGTTATGTCCCTAAGGACCGTCACAGCCCCGATGATTTGACCTTTCTCATCCTTAACCGGCGCACAGTTGGCCATGAGCACCGGGTCCGCAGGCGTCCTGGCGACAAACTCCTTGGAGGCGATCTCCTGTCCCTCTTTCAGGTTCATTGCCCCCTCCACCAGCTCGATGAATTCTGGGGAATGCGCTACGATCGCCAAAGGTTCTCCCGCCTGCAAAGTGCGCTTTATTTTCAACAAGCGCCTTCCTGCCGGATTGCAGAATACCACCTGCCGATCCCGGTTGGTAACTAAAAGCCCATCCCCCATACATTGCATGATTGTCTGCGTCCGGCTTTTCTCATTGGCCAGCTCCAGGAGGTTCCTCTCCCTTTCCTCCCTAAGCCGCCTGGATTCGAGAAGCAGCATTCTTTTTTCCAGGCCCCGGTTAACCCGCGTCCGTAACTCCCCAGGGGTGAAGGGTTTGGGTAGGTAATCATACGCTCCTTTCTGCACTGCTTCGATCGCCGTATCCAGGGTGGCGTAGCCGGTGATCACGATCTTTATCAAGTCCGGGTCGCTCTGGGCAAGGTGCGCCAGAAGCTCCATCCCATCCATCTGGGGCATCTTCAGGTCTATTAAAGCCAGATCGAATTTCCCCGATTTCGCCTGCTCCCAGCCCATCAGCCCGTTTTCAGCAATTACCGCTATCGCTCCTTCTTCCGTTAGGATTTTGGCGCAAGCCGTGCGGATGGGCTGTTCATCATCGACAATCAAAATTCTGGCATCTTTAAGCATGAGATAAACTCCTCTTAACCCTTTCCCGCTTTGCTCTTCCCGGCCAGCAATTTATCCACCTTTTCCAGCAGGGCTTTCATCTTGATGGGCTTGACACAAAAATCATCCACGTTCAATTTCCTCAAATCTTCTTCCGTACGGGGGGTGAAGTCCAGGCCAGTGTCGCGGGTGATGGAAGTAAGCATGAGAACCGGAATGGAAGAATAAACGGAATGCTTCTTGATCTTTTGGCTGAGGATCATCCCGGCATCCAGATTTTCCATCATCAGGTCCATGACAATCAAGTCCGGCTTTTCCCTCTCCACCATCTTCCACCCTTCCTTGGCGCTGTGGGCAGAGCGCACCTGATAACCCTGCCTTTCCAGGGATATCCGGCTGATCTCCACAAAATCCAGATCATCATCCACAATCAAAATCGTCGCGCTGGTTTTCATGATCTCACCACCTCAGGAGTGCTTAGTAAAATCCGAAATCCGAATATCGAAATCTTAAATCCTTAGAGGTTCTTACAAATCTCAAAATCTGGTGCTCAATCGTCATTCCGGGCAAGCGAAGCGCGACCCGGAATCCAGATTTTTCAGGCTGCCCTGGATTCCCGCTGAAGTTTACCCGCGCGAAAGCGGGGGCGGGAATGACGGCGTTTAAGACTTTTGCTAGAGCCTCATTATAAAATTTTATATTTAAGATTGCAGATTGAAACCTTTATTTTTATATTTTTATATTTTTCAATCCACAATCTGCAATTTTCTTAATTTTCAACCCCACTATTCAGCTTTGTTGAGGAGGTTGCCGGAAGCCTGACGGAAAAAGTCGTCCCTTCTCCAACTTTACTCTCCACATCTATCAATCCCCGGTGCATTTTGACGATTCCATAAGCAATAGCCAACCCCAACCCGGTTCCCTGCCCGATCTTCTTGGTTGTAAAAAAGGGCATGAAAATTTTATTCAGGTTCTCCGGAGGAACGCCCTGTCCGGTGTCGCGGATGATCACCTCAATGACTCCTCCTCCATTGTTCACTCCGGAGCTCACGGTCAGCGTCCCTCCATCAGGCATGGCTTCCCCGGCGTTGGAAATAATGTTTAAAAAAACCTCCTTCAATTGCACCGGGTCTCCACTGATCAGGGGTATGGAATGGTCTAGCGTGAGTTTCCTACTTATTTGTAAAAAATATTTAGCAAAAACACTATC
>JASEHN010000345.1 GCA_030018715.1 Thermodesulfobacteriota bacterium
CCCCAAAAATCCTTCGTTGGCAGTAGATCAAAAGGATTCGCCGCTTAAACCAGCCCCTCTCAATTCTGATTCATTATATACATTTTTTGAGCTTATCTTTATTGTGGGAAACAGGAGGACTCTTCACAAAACAAAAAATCTGTTTCTTATAGCCATATATTAAATATTTTTTCATTAAATGTCAAGACCTTCCAGATGGCATGATGGGATTAACGGTTGACAAGGCCCAATGAGAGGTGTAAATTTCGCCTTATAATCCTTAAAAATATATAAACGGGAAGTGAGGTATTAGGCCAGATTGAAATGGGATCTTATGAACCTATGGAGAATGAATCAGATATGATTAACATGCCACTTTTCTTCTCCGATATTCCATTCTCGTTCGGTCCGAAATTTCAATTCAATGCATCTACACCAAATTCTGGCATTTCGGAAGCTACCGATGGCGGTCCAAAACTATGACCCAGTCAAAAAGCTTTCCTTGTCCAAGCTCGCGTTTTGCAGAGTTGATTACCTCAACCCACAGTTGGCTTTCGGGAGAGGGTTTTACGTGTCAGAACCTTCATACCCAAGATGGCGGCACTTTGCGGCAAATTGAAAAGGTTGGCGGATGGCGCAAGTTTGTGGGAATGTCCACGGCACTGAATATTATTTTTCATTAAATTAGCCACAGAGGACACAGAGATCACAGAGTTTTTAAAACCATCATTAAAAAAAAGTAAAGGATAAGTGACAAGTTCCTAAAGTTGAAAAAGGAAATTCATATCAAGTTAAGTGCCTAAAGTGAGCTAAAGTGCCTAAAGTTGGGAAAAAGGAAATTCCTATACAATCAAGTTAAGAATACGGTGAATGTGGAAATGGGTGCTGGACGATGGATTGATAAAGCTACTACAGGCCATTCCTAGGCCAACGAGCAGTAATTGCAACATTCCCTTCATGAAACCAGCATTGAGAAAAAGAAGGAGAAAAAGCAAATTCCTATCCATGAGTGAATGCACGCCATGCGACTATATCTGATCAACCCCTCTAACCCGCTTGTCAGCATGACCAAGGTCAAGGAGAGCCGCTGGAACCGTTACCGCGTATGGAAACCGCTCAGCCTTATGGTTCTCGCGGGCCTGACCCCACCGGAGTGGGAAATCTCGATTGTGGACGAGAACGTCGGCGCGCCGAACTATCCGGCCATGCCTCGGCCGGACGTTGTGGGCATTACCGCCTTTACCTCGCAGGCGAACCGTGCCTATGAAGTGGCCGCTTACTTCCGGCGTCTGGGCGTGCCCGTCGTCATGGGCGGCATTCACGCAACCATGTGCGTGGACGAGGTCATGGAGCGTGTGGACTCGGTCGTCACGGGGGAAGCCGAGGGCATCTGGCCGCAGGTCCTGGAGGACGCCCGGCATGGCAGCCTGAAGCGCCGGTATGACGGAGGTCTAGCCGAGATAAACGATGTCCCGCTCGCCCGTCATGATTTGCTCGCTACGGGATATGCCTTAGGAGCCATTCAGACCACGCGCGGCTGTCCATTGAACTGCAGCTTCTGCAGCGTGACAGCGTTCAATGGGGCCCACTACCGGCAGCGACCCATTCCGGATGTCGTGCGGGAATTCCAGTCGGTTCGTGAGAAACTTGTTCTGGTGGTGGACGACAATCTCGTCGGCACGCGCCCTGACCACATCGCCCGCGCCAAGGACCTGTTCCGCGCCATGGCCCGGGCGAATCTGCGAAAGGAATGGATTGCCCAAGCGACCATTAACTTCGCCGATGACGAAGAACTCCTGGCGTTGGCCGCGAAGGCGGGGTGCAGAGGCGTTTTCATCGGCTTTGAATCCCCCGCGCCGGAAGGGCTTGGGGAGATCGGCAAGAAATTCAACCTTCTGAAGGGCCGGGATTTTCGCGCCTCCGTGCGGCGCATACAGCGGCACCACATACTGGTCGCGGGTTCCTTTATCATCGGTTTGGACATAGACGAACCGGGCATCGGCAAACGTATCGCCGAGGTGGCCAGACAGTACGGCGTGGACATTCTCAACGTGCTGTTTCTGACGCCCTTGCCCGGCACGCGCCTGTGGGAGCAGATGAAATCGGAGGACCGCATCGCCCTCGATGCGTTCCCGGAAGACTGGAAATACTATACGCTGACCTTCCCGGTGGCCCGGTATAAGCATTTGTCTCTGGACGGCATCATCCAAGAAATGATCTCCTGCAACCGCAACTTCTATTCCATGCCGAGCATTCTGCGCAGGGTGGGCAGCAATTTGTGGCAACGCCGCAAGCCGCTGATCAGCTTGGTGGGCAATCTTTCATTCAGGGGCAACCTCCGTGTGAGCAGCAAGGCATACGCGGACTTCCAGCGTCAACGGGATAGTTAGGGGGTTACTTGAGCAACCGATAAGCGTTAACATGACAAATTTCTGGGACGCCGATGGAGGTCCGAAACTGTGATCCAGTCAAAAAGCTTTCCTTGTTCAAGCGCGCGTTTTGCAGAGTTGATTACCTCAACCCAGAGTTGGCTTACGGGAGAGGGTTTTAAGTGTCAGAAGCTTCAGACCGAAGATGGCGGCACTTTGCTGTAAATCGAAAAAGTTGGAGGATGGCGCAAGTTTGTGGGAATGTCTACAGCACTGAATATTGTTTTTCATCAAGTTGAGAACACGATAAACGTGGAAATTGGTGCCGGACGATGGATTGATAAAGCTACTACAGGTGCCGTCGCCTATTTTATTCTCTGGCCTTTGGCCCTGACTGCCGGAATCGGCGCCTGGCAACAGCTGAAGATGCCGGAGCGTGTTTTTGAGCACATTGCGAAATTTCTCGGCCCGGGCGCGCATTGAGATGACAATGCTTAAATTAATTGGGACGCAGATTTTCGCAGATACTCGCAGAAAAAGGTTTTAGGCTAATTACTCCCTCACGTGTCCCCCCCGCAAACGGATGAAAAAGGAGACGCTGCTTAAAGTCTTAAAGAATGAATTAGGAGGCGGGAAGCAGAGGACCATAAGTGTTAATTTTGAAATAGGTGCCCTTGCCATGTTGTAACCCGAGCAGCGGGTTTCTTTTGCAAACCGGGCTTGACATTTTCCTTTAATTTGGTAGTATCCTCTTTGAAAACCTGACCTCACCAAACTTCCATCAACCATAAACCCTTGGGGTGGCGTATGGCGCTTGGACGTCCCAATCCCATTTCTTTAAAGAGAGGTGGGATTTTTGTTTTTCCGGGGCTCTCCTCTATTAGGATATTGAAACTTTATCCGGGGGACATCAGACATGCCGTCGATATGAAGTTGTTTTAGAACCTACATCTTGCTGAGTTATTATGTGTGAAAAAACAGGATGCAAAGAAAATAGACCTGACCCCCAATTTCGGGCTGGAAGGCTTTTTTGATATCACTTCCTGAGGATAATCAGGCTGAAATCAGAGCAAAATATAAGTAATCGGTAAAAAAGGTTTTAATGCCTAAGGTTGACCCCTGTTAAAACCTTCCCGCCTTTTTGATATTAATCTCTAAAATTCATTATTGCTTTTGGAGGGCACTTTGCGAAAAATATTATTTATAATCTATCAGCCATATAAATGGCTCGTCTACTTCCCTTTTTTAGTTGGGTCAACTCTGATCTTCGGCGCAATAGCTACGATTTTATCCACCTTGATAAATCAAAAAGTTGGAAGCTTTATCGGCGGTGCCGTCTGGTCACGGCTTAACGGTTTCATGACCCCTATATTTGTCAAGGTGATCGGAAAGGAAAATATCGACAAGAAGCAGTCATATGTTATTGTATCCAATCACCAGAGCCATTTTGATGTTTTCGTTTTATATGGATGGATTGGTATTGATTTCAAATGGGTGCTGAAGCAGGAGCTTAGAAAAATTCCGGGCCTGGGGATCGGCTGTGAAAAGGTGGGCCACATTTTTATTGACAGGTCGAATCCTGAAAAAGCCATCGCCTCGATCAATTCGGCCAAGGAGAAGATCGTTAATGGAACCTCAGTGCTTTTTTTCCCGGAGGGGACTAGGTCAAAGACAGGAAAGATGGAGAATTTCAAGAAGGGAGCGTTTATTTTCGCCATAGATATAGGGGTGCCGCTTCTTCCGGTCACCCTTATAAACACCGAAAAGATTTTGCCTCCCCACACTTTAAATCTCCTTCCGGGAAGGGTAAAGATGATCATACATCAAAAAATAGATGTCTCAGGCTATAGTGCTGAAAATGTGGGTGAGCTTATGAGCAGGGCAAGAGATGCCATTCA
>JASEHN010000346.1 GCA_030018715.1 Thermodesulfobacteriota bacterium
GGAGATCTTTCCGGATCTACCAATCCAAGTTCTCTAACGATGAACGGGGCCAAGAGCGTAACAGCCCAATTTACCGCCATCTCCGAGACCATTTCAACGCCCGCAACACCCAGCGGTACAACCAGTGGCAATGTGGGAATTACTTACACCTATATCGCCAGTGGAGCTTCTTCAAACCTCGGACATTCATTGCAATACCAATTTGACTGGAAGGGTGACGGGTCAGACCTCTCCTTCTGGGGTGCGGCCAACCAGCAAAAGGTATGGACTACTTCCGGTGCCTACAGTGTGCGAGTAAGGGCCCGCTGCTCTACCCATACTTCTGTAGTCTCAAACTGGTCATCCTCACTGCAGGTGACGATTCAGGGGGCTTACCAAATTAGTTGCTCCGATGGCGGAATTCAGTGCCTGGAAAGAACGGATGGTGGCAACGACAGTAATAATTTGGTGAATGGAAAGCCCAAAGTGGATGTGGAATTTAATTTCCAGATCACTGTGCAGGATGCCGGGGGCACACCCCAGTATGTAAAACTCTTTACTACCCAAAGGAATAATCCTGCTGCCGGTGACTTTTATGGCTACGATATGACCTGTAGTGGAAATTATCAAACAGGCGCAAGCTGCGCCCACCGAACAATGCTCGGCCCCGCAGCCATTCACAAATTCTATTTCAAGGTTAGGATGTCGAATGGATCGGAAATTACCTACCCAAACACCGGATACATCACCGGCCCGGAAATACAGCTTCTTAATGGCAGCAACCTCGTGGGTATTCCAAGGAATATCGCCAGCGCCCAACTTGGCGGCCAAGAGGCTTTCGGCACTTCAAGGGTTTATAGATGGGATGCCGAGCAAAATCTTTATACCGAAGTAGCTTCCTCTGAGCCGGTTAAGGAAGGAGAAGGTTACTCCCTATATAAACAAAATATATCTTTGCCTGAGCTGAGCGCCTATCCTGAGGTTCCGGGCCTCGAATATACTTATTCCTTGAAGCCTGGCCTAAACCTGGTTAGTAATCCTTATTCCGGCAATGTGAAGCTTTCTGACGTAAAAATTAAAAAAGGTATTGGCACGCCGGTATCATGGCAAGAAGCGGTAGCCCGGGGGTGGATCGTAGATATTCTTTATTATTATAACGGCAAGGATTGGGGCAATACCTATTCTTATTTAACATCTGAGAATGGGGAAGTGCTTGTCCCGTGGTTAGGTTACTGGGTGGACCTGGACGCCACCGACGACCTTTACTACCTAATCGTTCCAAAACCTTAAACCTTTACCCAATTAATTAGCTGGCCATCAGCGTTCGACACTGTTAAGAAATTTGTGATATGTTGAATAAAAGCCTGGCGTAGGCGGAAAATCTTTTCGGAGGGAAAAACAGCATTGATCTCCAAAAGTCCTGCTAAGAATCATTTCCTGAAAATCCTCTTTTCCATTCTCTTTTTTTGTCTCCTTACGGTTAGCCTGGTAGGTTGTGGAGGTGGCGGAGGAGGCGGCGGCGGGGGAAGTAGCCCAACCCCTTCAATTACAACTTGGGCGAAGACATTCGGAGGGGTTAACGAAGATGTGGCCCACTCGGTCCAACAGACCACGGATGGTGGATATATTGTAGCCGGGGGGACTTCCTCATCTGGTGCTGGGTTCGCAGACTTTTGGATAATTAAGCTTAACCCAAATGGGGAGATCGACTGGCAAAAGACATTCTATGAATCTAATGATGATGTTGCGAAAAGCATCCAGCAAACTTCTGATGGAGGATACATCGTCGCTGGACAAAGCTCCTCCTTGGGTAATCCACTCGGCGATATCTGGATCCTGAAACTTAATTCAAATGGAGATATCGATTGGCAATATTTTTTCGGAGAATCTGGTAGTAGTATAGCTAATGATATTTGCGAGATCCAGGGCGGTGGTTTTATCGTTGCGGGGAATACAAATCGCTTAGGCTTAGGTGCAGGACGTGCAGATGTTTGGATTTTGAAATTGGATGCCAGTGGAAACCCCCTACCTTGGTGGCCGAAGATGTACGGAGGAACCAATGATGATACGGCCTATTCCATCCAGCAGACTTCGGACGGCGGGTTCATCGTGGCCGGAGAAACATATTCCTATGGAGACGGGTATGCAGATGTTTGGATTTTGAAATTGGATGTTAACGGAACTGTTTTGTGGCAAAATACCTTTGGGGGGACCAACTATGACAGAGCTTACTCCATCGAGCAGACTACAGATGGCTATATCGTGGCTGGTGAAACATCTTCCTCGGGAGCAGGCAGCGCAGATGTTTGGGTGTTAAAATTAGACGTTAACGGAGCCCCCCAGACCGGATGGCCAAAGACCTATGGCGGGGTTTATCGAGATGCAGCTTATTCCATCCGGCAGACCTCGGATGGCGGGTTCATCATAGCTGGAGAAACTTCTTCCTCTGGAGCGGGTAATGCAGACTTCTGGATATTAAAACTGAATGCCAGCGGAGATATCGTTTGGCAGAAGACCTACGGAGGAAGTGGAGATGACATAGCGCGTTCCATCCAGCAGACCTCGGATGGCGGATTCATCGTAGCGGGAGAGACTTATTCCTCCGGAGCGGGAAGCTCTGATTTTTGGGTATTGAAGATAGATGGAAACGGAAATGTCAATTGAAGGTCTTACGAATTCTTTTTGGCATTTATTCTAATGCCGGCCCAAAAACTCCAGGACGACTTCAGCCAGTAAGGGGGCCTTTTCGATGTACAGGTTATGCCCCACCCCTTCCAGGATCTTCCATTCCGAACCACGGATGGAACGGTGAATCTGCTCGGCCAGATGGATCGGAGTAAATATATCTTCCTTTCCGGAAACAATTAGGGTTGGAAGATCAATCTTAGAAATTTCATTTTTCAAATTAAAAGCCAGACAGGCATCCGTAGCCCGGCCGATAGCGACAGGGGAATTAATCCTTATCCGCTTTTCCTTTAATTCAGCTATGGGGCCAGGATTAGCGGCAATGTACCGGGGTGTGAAAGCCAACTTCACTGCCTCGTCGAAGAAAGCCGGGTAGCCCATCGCCAAAAGGCTTTGTCGTAATTGCCTAAAGGCTTGATTGGCCTGATCGTCGATGTAACTGAAGGTGGAAACCAGAATGAAGGAGCTGATTTTCTCCGGGTGATCCAGGGCAAACTGTTGGGCAATAGCCCCTCCCATGGAAAGACCCAACAAGTGAGCCCGGGAAATATTCAATTTTTGACAAAATTCATAGAGGTCCTCGGAAAATTGTTTGACGGAGTAAGGCATATCCGGCTTTCCTGACTCTCCGTGGCCGCGCACATCCAGAGCGATGGTCCGATAATGCTTTGAAAATTCCGGCATCACCAATGCCCAGCCCGTGAGATCCCCGTTCAGGCCATGAACTAAAATGAAAGGGAATCCGGAACCTTGCTCCTGGTAATGGATCTCGATATCACCCACGGAAATTTTAGGCATCTTCTTCTCCTTTTAACGGAAAAAACGGGATATTGTATCCATATTTTTTTTGATTGGCTGTCAAAACTCTTAGAACAATTTTCCAAATTTTGTATCGACTCCCCAAAAATTTATTAAGCCCCCACTCTATTCCACCAGTAGAAGTCCGAAGCGGTTCATCTCTTCTTCAAATCCTTTCAAAACCTGAATCGGATACCCTATCTTCCGGGCTGTCGCATACACATCCACACAGAATCCCTCCAGCGTGGGACGGGCAACACCGGGATTGCGGCATTCCTGCTTGCTCGCCTTGCACTTTTCGCATAAACGGCAGGGGCTTGCAGGTAGCATAAAAGCCTTGTAAAAACCTGAAAGAAAAACCTCTCTCTCCAGTTCGAGCATTTCTTTGTTGATTTTCTTCCCCCAGGCAAACCGCATCTCCGGCTTTTCAAATTTTACAGCAAAATGAAACAAAAGGCCGGAACGATACTCTGTAAAAAATTGCTGACACTCGCTGACGGAAGGAAGTTCCGGAGGACAGCAGGCTTTTTTCCCATAGCTCGGACAACCATATGTACACTTAGCCCTCACCCAGTGCCCGGTGATGATCGATTTCGGTTGAATCCATTTAAAATCCTTAAGACCGTGAGCCCAAGACATTTTTTCAATTTGCTTCGCCTCTCCCTTAGTCATTTTTCCCTCCTTCGATTTTTGTTTCTTTTCGCAGGACGCTGGAATGATTTGTTCCCACGGATTACTTTCTATTTCATACAGCCCTTAGGGCAATCTAT
>JASEHN010000347.1 GCA_030018715.1 Thermodesulfobacteriota bacterium
CCTCGCGAAAGCGGGGGCGGGAATGACGGTGTTTAGGACTTTTGCAAGAGCCTCCAAATATCCATATTTTTAAAGCAAAAGCTCTGTTTCTAATTTCGGATTTCGTACTTCTAATTTTGATGAGGGCGTAAAAAGTCCCCTTTTCGTCATTGCGAGGAGTTCCGCCAATGCGGGACGACGAAGCAATCCCGTATTTTCAAGGATTTATAAAAACGAGATTGCTTCGCTTTCGCTCGCAATGACTCTGCTGCCGACTTTTTACGACTCCATCAATTTTGGAGCGATTCCCTTTATTAAAATTTTGGTAACAATTTAGCGGTTTGATCCGCCTCAGGCGGACCAGAAATCCCTCCCGTCCTCCCTTTTCCCTCCGGGGCAGAGACCGCTCTGGGTCGGAGACCAAAGGGAGGAGAGGTTTTTCATTGGAATTTAAAAGATTCAGCCTTTTCCCCCTTTGCAAAAGGGGGATGAAGGGGGATTTGACAGCTTTTCAAATGGCTAAACTGTTACAAATTTTATTACCATCTTGCGCGCTATCCCACTTGTAAACGCCTGGCTAATATCCCTTAGTTCTCAGGGAGAATAATTTTTTTCAAGCCTGACTTAAAAGGTTTGGCCACGATCCCTTTTTCCGTGATGATAGCGCGAATAAACCGGTTCGGGGTGACATCAAACGCCGGGTTAAGGACTTTTACCCCTGGCGGAGCAATGGGCCTCCCTTGCAGCCTGGTTATTTCCAGGGGGGATCTATGTTCAATGGGTATCTTCTCCCCCGATTTTGTGGAGAGGTCGATGGTGGAAGTGGGCGCGGCCACATAAAAAGGGATGTGATGGACATGGCAAAGGCGAGCCAGGGAATAAGTACCAATCTTGTTGGCCACGTCGCCATTCGCCGCGATGCGGTCAGCCCCTACAATAGTTAGGTGAATTTTCCCCTGGGCCATAAGGGCGCCGGCCATATTGTCGGCAATCAGGGTGCAGGGAATGCGATCTTTCATCAGCTCCCAGGCCGTCAGGCGGGAGCCCTGAAGGAAAGGGCGGGTTTCGTCCACGAATACATGGATGCGTTTCCCCGTTTCCGCAGCGGCGCGGATGACTCCCAGGGCTGTGCCATAGCCTGCTGTCGCCAGTGCTCCGGCGTTACAGTGGGTTAGAATCGAACAACCGGCCGGAATGAGAATTTGGCCGTGCTTGCCCATCTGCCGGTTGGCCTGAATGTCTTCCTTCAGGATTCGTAATGCTTCCTGAAGAAGAATTTCCTGTACCGCCGGGACTCCTTTTTTACTATTCTCTTCAGCTACCCGTTTCATGCGCTCTACAGCCCATAGAATATTCACGGCCGTAGGGCGGGTTGTGGTCAAAATATTTGCTATCTTCAGTAATTCCCGTCTAAAAAATAAAGGGTTGCGGGTTTTGGTCTGCCGGGCGCCGAGGGCCATCCCAAAAGCAGCAGCCACGCCAATGGCCGGCGCCCCGCGGATGACCATTTTTTTAATGGCCCTGGCCACCCGTTGGTAAGTTGTGCACTTTATGTAGGACTCAACCAGGGGAAGTCTAGTTTGGTCCAAAATAAAAAGTTGATCATTCTTCCATTCCAGAGTTTTAAAGGTCATGTCTGGAAATTAACATATTCAAAAAAACGCATCAAGAAGAAATCGCGCCTTGCTACCTTCTATTTTTGTGTTCACAAATGACTCCTTATTAAGAGGCGCTGGATGATCCTTCCCAGGCCCGGATTTCAGGGCGTTTCGCTTGACAGCATGAGGCGCTGGTCGTTTCCTGGTTAAGGCGGGAAAAGGCATCCCGCCTCATTATGCGGAGACCTGGATAGTACCTTTGGGAAAGGTTTTTGCCCGGCCGATGCTGCCCGCGCTCAACGCCCCGAACCCCGGGCCACGAATAAAGATTCTGTAAAAGTGAAGGAAGGCCAGGGAAGCAGGCCTGTTTCACTTGAGGCTTTTGCAAACCCCTTGAGAAGTAGGGGAAATCGTCATTCCGGGCAAGCGCAGCGCGACCCGGAATCCAGGATTTTCAAGAAATTCTGGATTCCGGCTTTCGCCGGAATGACGGAGTAAGTGACTTTTGCAAGAAGCGCACTTATTTCATTTTTGTTGGCAAATTCTCAAGGGGTGTAGCTTTGGCTTTTATTTAATCTTTTCACATCATTCTTTTTTTGATAGTATATAACACTTTTTATAACACTCTTTAAACGGAGGGAAAGGGATGAAAGCGCAGAAAAAAGGGGAAAGATGGAAAGGTGTATTCGCAGGGTTTGCCATATTGACCTTTTTATTCGGGCTGTCGCTCGTAGAAGCGCCAGGCGCGGAGCGACCTTTTAAGATCGGGTTTACCGTTCCTTTAACAGGGGCATTTGGCAAGGACGGGGCTCTGGTAAAGGATGCTTACATTTTCTGGAAAGAAGCGGCCAACGCCCAGGGGGGGATAGAAGTCAAAAAGAAACGCCATCCTGTGGAACTGATTTTTTACGATGATAAAAGCGAACCCACGAGCAGCGCCAAATTAGTGGAAAAATTGATCACGGAGGATAAAGTTGACCTCATCCTGGGAGGGTTCGGATCCAGCCAGGTGATTGCGGCCAGCGCAGTTTCGGAAAAATATCGTTATCCGATGACCTGCGGGGCGGCCAGCACCCTTAGGCTTTTCGATCGGGGATTTAAGTATTATTTCTCCCTTCTGGGAAAAGCCCCCGAAGAAGTTCGGGGGTGTGTGGAAATCCTGCCCACCCTTAGTCCCCGTCCGGAGACGGTGGCCATCATCGGAGCGAACATCCCCTTCTGTGCGGATGCCGCGGACGGCTTTAAGGCTTATGCCGAAAAATTGGGGATGAAAGTTGTCCATTTTGAACTTTTCCCTCTTGCGCTTATCGATTACAATACGCTTTTAATGAAGGTGAAAGACAAAAACCCGGACGTGCTCCTGGTGGGTTCCCATTCGCTGGTGGCCATGCGGGTGATGAAAGGTTTAAAAGAAGTTGATTTTACGCCTAAAGGGGTTTTTTTCAGTTACGGCCCAACAGTTCCGGATTTTGTGGATTCCCTGGGAAAGGATGCGGAATACGTTTTTGCAGCCTCGGAATGGACCCCGAACCTGCCTTACCGGGATCGTGTGTTCGGCACAGCCAGAGATTTTCATAACCAATACGTAAAGCGCTTTGGGCGGGCTCCTGATTTTGTGGAAGCGGCCAGCGTAGCCGGGGCCCTGGTGCAACAACAGGCAGTCCAGGAACTCGGCCTCACCCCCCCGCTGAAAGATCCGGACCGGGAAAAAATAATGCAGTTCCTCTACTCCAAGCGTTTCGATAATTTCTACGGCCCCATCCGTTTTGCCGCCGACGGGGCGAATGAAATTCATCCTCCAGTCGTAGTCCAGGTTCAGGGAGGAAAACTCGTTCATGTGTTTCCGCCGGATACGGCCGAAGGGAAGCCGATTTATCCCATGAAACCATGGAAAAAAAGATAAAACCATGAAATCCCGCCAAAATTTTTCTCCATGATCCTTTTCTGGCAATCGCTGGTTAACGGGCTCCTGTTGGGGGGAATTTACGCCGCTTGCTCAGCAGGTTTCGCCCTGGCTTTCGGAGTCATGGGCGTGGTGAACTTAAGCCACGGCGACTTCGTCATGTTAGGGGCTTTTATTACCTACTGGCTTTTCGTCCTGGCCGGAATGGACCCTTTTCTCACGCTCCCCTTTACTCTCCTGTTCCTTTTTATCATCGGCTTTTTTATGCAAAAACTCGCCATCAACCGCCTGGTGGGATCTCCTCCCATTATGTCCTATCTCTTGACCTTCGGGCTTCACCTGGTGATTGCCAATCTGGCCTTGAGGACCTGGACAGCCGACTTCCGCACGGTGCAAACTTCCTATTCCGGCCTGACGATCATCTTTGCCGGCCTGGTTCTGCCGTACTCCCGCCTGGCCACTTTTGCCCTGGCCATGATTGTGATTGGCGGACTTTATCTCCTGTTGTACCGCACGGAAACGGGGCGGGCCATCAGGGCCACGGCCCAGGACCGGGAAATGGCCCAGCTCATGGGGATTAAAATTTTTAAAATTTACACTCTAACTTTCGCCCTGGCTGCGGCCATCACCGGTGTGGCTGGATCTTTGATCTCCAGCACTTTTGTCATTCACCCGCAGATGGGGCTTCCGTTTACCATTACGGCTTTTTGCGTAGTGGTTCTGGGGGGAATGGGCTATGTCCCCGGAA
>JASEHN010000348.1 GCA_030018715.1 Thermodesulfobacteriota bacterium
TTTCATATCCAAGCTTTTCATAAAATTTTTGTGGATTTCCCGTGCTTTGATCAATTTTTGATCGAATTATTTCTGGTTTGAGTTTTTTAACAAGATGAAATCCTATTTTTCTTCCCCGATATTTGGGATGAATAAGTAGATTCCATAATGTTTTTTTTTTCCACCAGCCATTGCCCAAGCTACAAGTTTATCATTATCAAAAACAATCCAAACATCCTGTTTTTCCAAACAATTTATTAAGTACGGTCGTTTTACAAGCCAATCTTTTCGGAGAAAAATATCCACAAAGGCCAGAATTTTAGGCAAATCTTCTTGCGTAGCCTTTTTAAAAATTAAATTGTCTTTTTCAAAAGTCTCAGCAAACATCTTTGTCTCCAATACTCATCCATCTGTTCCAAATTATTTTCTCGATCTCGATGTAATTGTTCCATGACGAATGCCGCATCATCCTTTAAAAATTTGAATTCTAAAGAATATAAATTGCTCTGAAATCCGGCGTTTAAAGATTCATCCTGTTTCGTTAACCAATTTTCCGGCAACGATACCCCCCAATCGGCCAGCGGTAAATTGTCCCAGGTATTGGCCAGAATATCAAAATCAAATTCTCCAAAGGCAGTATTATCTTTGATCACAAATTCCCTCTTCTGCGCCGGAGTGAGACCAGTAACAATTTTGGCCATACAATTCTTCGCGCCGATTTTTCGCAAGGCCTGAAGGCGCATGTTGCCACCCAGAACAGTCATCGTTTCATCACAAACGATTTCTCTGATATTCATCATGTCTGGAAATTCTTTAAGCGATATAATAAGGCGTTTCATGTCAACCTCGGAAATCCGGCGCGGGTTATCTGGATTTAATTTGATCTTGTTTAACTTAATGTTCCTGATTTCGGTTTTCACTATATTCCCGTTATTTTCATTCGGGACATGGGACGAATAATCGGATACTCATAAGCCACAAAATAGGAAAAAGCTTCGTTCATATGATCAAAACCCGCTGTTTTGTCCGGTTCACCATCGTCCGTGTAACTCTGTTGCTCCAGGCATCGCGCTATTGTCGAGCAGGCTTGAGCGTTGACTTTTACTTTCCCCACCTCAAAAGCCTTGTTGGTTGCCAATATTCTATCCCGGATAGGCGGATTAATTGTGTGCGCCCGGATAGCATAACCAGCTTGCGCCAACAATGCCAGGTCGGACTTTGAAGCATCAACGGTCTTGCGGCTTCCCGCACTGGCGTCTGGATACATGATAATCCGGTGTCCTTTATCGGCCCAGCGCTCTTTGATTACTTTTACTACATCGGGAGTGTCAAAAATATCTTTTAATTCGGCAACGGCATGAAATCCGTCAGAGCGCTGCACAAATATAGCAGAGGCCATCTTTTGCACATTAAAATCCTGGCCAATAAAAAGCGGCTCTTTTTCTTGAATCATTTCCGGGGAATTACAGCGTATTCGATCGTATGATCTAAATACTGTTCCGCTAGTTAAATTCACAAACTGTCCGGCAATGTAAGCATTTATCAACTCAGCGGGATAAATTTCTTTCAGGGATGATATATAATTTGCCGGCAGGTATTTTTCATTGTCATAAGTGCTTGCTTGTATAAAGCCATAATTGGTCGAGAGTTCCGGCTTTTCTTGAATGTTCTGAATAAACAACTTATGGCAAAACCTGAATCCCTCCGGAGTGCTCATAATATCTATGCCGTTCTTTAATCCTGGTACATTATATCTCATTCTGGCAATAATCTTGCGCCAGGTTGTTTCGGCTTTTTTTATCGGCAAAATGTCGATTTCATCAATTATGGCATGGCCGATTTTAAAGCCAATAATTGTTTCTGGTCTTTCCATGCTTCGGCATATGGTTGTTCCTCTGTATTGCCGGCCGCGATAAAAATGAACTTCTTTGTTTGATTCTTTGATTTCAATCTGCAGACCCATGCTTTCTGCTACTTCTTCGATGGTCAGATAGAAAATATCCCGGATCATGGGATAAGTGGGCGCAAAATAACCCTGGTTCACTCCGGGCCATTGCCAAAAGCTTGCACACATTGCCTGACAACCCGCCCAGGTTTTTGATGAGCCATAGCCACCAATAAACCCCCGATATTTGTGGGGCATACGATGAAATTCATCTTGAGGTTTATTGACCGGAACGTTGATGCGCATCCTGCCTCACAAAATTTATGGAAACCGGCTGGGCAATGTTCGTTTGGTCTATATCCTCTGGCGCATCCCGCTGCTTTAAAATATTTTTTCCCAGCCATATTTGCATGGTGGCGTTGCCTTCCAGGGCAAGTTTATATTGCGCCCTTCTTAGTGACATCTTGCCCTTACCGCTATGTTTTTTATAGAACTCCGTAAATTTTAAGCCGGTTTTTTCTTTACATCTTAGTTCAAGGGTATCTTCAGAACAACCGAAGGCGTAGGAAATTTCCTGGAGGGTGCAAAAGACTTGACACATCCCTTCAAGTATGGCGAAATCGATTTCTTTTTTGGGTCTGCCTCGTTTGCCCATGTGGAAGAATATTTAAAATAAATAGGGAATGTCAAGTTAATTTTTTAGTGGATTAATTTATTTAATACGTCGATCCTTTCCCGTAAGTTCTATAATTTTGCACATTTCGGCGATTCTTGATGGAATACGGTCGCCCAGTTTTTCTGAAAGTTCATCAAGTGAAAGGTTGGAAGTGAAGAAGGTTTTAAGACATTTTTGGTATCTTTTATCGATGATGGAATAGAGTGTTTGAATTGCCCATTCGCTGGGTTTTTCTATTCCCAAGTCATCTAAAAGGAGTATTTTTATAGATCTATCATAGGGCATATAAGATCCCGATAATTCCTTGATAATATCTTCTTCTTTTTCCGTTTTTATTTCTGAAAAGGTGGATTTGATTCTGAGAAATAAATCTGGGGTTGAAATGATTTGAGTTGATTTCGTCGGGAAGATTTTTTGAATTTCTTTTTTAACAATATGGAGAAAGTGGGTTTTACCAGTTCCTACTTTTCCATAAATATACAATCCCAGTTCTTCATTTTCAAATATTTCTTTTATGTTTTCCCATATTTGAGGGTCGATGTCCTCCTTTTTGGCGTGTTGGAATCTCATTGTTTTTTTAAAGTCTGGGATAGACTCAGAATTAGGTTTTGATTTTTGTTTCCAGTCCTGCGTATTTCGTTGATTTAATTCCTGGCAACGCTGGATTGTTTGTCCTATTGGCTCCAGGTCGTTCATTTTGGAATCCTCCTTGATTTTTTTCCCACGTTCGGACAGCGGCTTTCCAATCCTTCATGGGGTTTTTTCCTATCATCCAACCATTGCTTTCATAATGGTTCATCCACTTCTCTGGGTCAACTGTATTTTTTCTTTCTTGGCAATAAGCAGTAATTTGTTCAAGAGTTGGTTTCTCCCTTGAGACATACTTAGTATTAAAAGATAATCTATTCTTTGAAGATGAAGACAGAAGAACAGAAGGGGTTATCTTTTGGTTATCCTTTTGCTTATCCTTTTGGTTATCTAAATAATAAGGATTTGGTTTACCTTTTTCAAAGGCAGGATTGCCTCCCAGAGATCCAACTTTTTTTCTAATTTCTCTTATTTTTTCATCTCTTAACATACGGCGACATGAAATCTCAATGCCTTCATTATTACTGTTTATATCTGCAATCCCCGCTTTATTTAAGTAGGTAATGATCGATAAACTTTTTTTATCCCCGACACCGAGGACGCGCGCCCAATTAGTTAGGGGTTTTTTTAATTTCCCCCTTTCTTCCCCCCACCAAAGAGCACAACAAATTGTAATCCATGCGCCCCGGATCTCCAAAGAATGCTCTTTTAAATCTCTGTCCCAATCCCCAGGATAAAACTGGAATGCTGGATTTTTGCCCATTTATCCTTCAATCTCGGCCCCCAGACCCGGGATGGAACGATGCCTTACGGCGAGATGGGCGAGATCTCCCCAGATCCGGGTGCCGATTTTTAATTTTTTTTGGGGTTTTTTCTCGTTCCGTTTTTCGCCCATGTCAATATTTTACAGGGTCTTAATATTTTGTCAAGGAGAATTTTAGGCAAGTCCCTTTTCTCTGGCAAGCTCGTTCATTTTTTTATGAAAAATCTTATTCCAATCGTCGCCCCAACGCTTCCTGCCACGCTCGTTTTTGCTTCTGGATGTGCTTGCCTCCGCATGCTGATTCGCAAAGTTCACAGCTTGTGGGAT
>JASEHN010000349.1 GCA_030018715.1 Thermodesulfobacteriota bacterium
CTGCCCGGGCTGCCGAAGTGCTTGAGCTTTTGCGCATGAACGGCGGGAACAGCTCAGGGGTGGGCATCGGCTGTGTTAGCTGGGATGGGGAGGTGCATGCTGATCAATTCTGGCGCCAATATTCTTTTGGCAATGTCCGTAAGCGCCCTTTCAGCGAGATATGGATGGATGCGGATGAACCCTTGATGGCCAAACTCAAAGAAAAGAAGAAACATGTAAAGGGACGGTGCGCTTCCTGCCGCTGGCTGGATGTGTGCGCCGGAAATTTCCGGGTGCGGGCCGAGGCCGTAACCGGCGACATTTGGGCCCCTGACCCGGCTTGCTATCTGACGGACGAAGAAATCGGCATAGGGTGAGAAAATGATTAAAGAAAGGGAATCTCTCTCCCCGCGAGAAAATCTTTCAGAATCAAACCGGCTCCCACTGCGCATGGTGGCCTGGGAAGTGACCCGCAGCTGCAATCTAAATTGCCGCCATTGCCGGGCTGCGGCTGAGCGCGGGCCTTACCCGGGAGAATTGAGCACGGAAGAATCCTTGAAGCTGATCGATGAGATCGTTTCCTTTAGTACTCCGGTTGTTATCCTCACCGGGGGGGAACCGCTTTTACGGGAAGATATATATGAGATTGCCAGCTACGGGACAAGGCGGGGGCTGCGTATGGTCATTGCCCCAAATGGAACTTTACTGGATGGGCCGAAGGCGGAACGTCTGCAGGCCTGCGGAATTAAGCGGGTTTCGATCAGCCTGGACGGAGCCACCCCGGAAAGCCACGACAGCTTTCGCCAGGTCGAGGGGGCCTTTGCTGGAGCGCTTACGGGGATCGAATGCCTCAAGGGAGCGGGGCTGGAATTTCAGATTAATACCACTGTGACCCAAAAAAATTATCCGGAGCTGCCGGCCATTCTGGAATTGGCTGCGCGTTTGGGAGCAGTAGCCCACCATATTTTTCTGCTTGTCCCTACCGGAAGGGGGAAGGATCTCGCGGAGGAAACCATCCAGGCCGAAGAATACGAAAAAATTCTCCACTGGTTCTACGAACAGCGGGAGAAATTTCCTCTGCAATTGAAAGCTACCTGCGCTCCGCACTACTACCGGATTCTGCGGCAGAGGTCCAGAGAGGAAGGGAAAGCGTTTACGCCCCAATCTCATGGCCTGGATGCCATGACCCGTGGCTGCCTGGGAGGGATTGGCTTTTGCTTTATTTCCCACCGGGGAGACATACAACCCTGTGGTTATCTGGAAGTAATAAGCGGAAGTCTGAGAAAACAAACCCTGCGGGAAATATGGGAGCTTTCGCCTGTCTTTAAAAGGCTAAGGGATTTTTCTTCATATAAAGGACGCTGCGGCCGGTGTGAATATATCCGGGTATGCGGGGGATGCCGGGCCAGAGCCTTTGAAAAAGAGGGCGATTATATGGCCGAGGAACCCCTTTGCGTATATCAACCCAAGAAAGACCCCTGCCTTACTACCTGAAGGCCTTCAGTAAAGCGTTTTAACCGGTCCTGCACAATCAACCAAAGAATTGCCAGCCGGTTTTATTAATTTCCCCCAGGGATGACTTAGCGGATGTACAAAAATGACCAAACTATTTCCTTATACTCACGATTAACCTTTGAATTAGTTTTAATGGCGGGCCAGTTTCCGGCGATAAACCCCCAAAAAATCAAAAGAAAAAATAATAAGCGGTAAAAACCCATAGAAATCTTTAAAACGCCAATCAGCCTGAATTCAAAAAATTCTATCCATGAAGATCTAATCTGACCAATTTCTTCGGGGCATAAAACTTGCTGAGTTACTTCTTAAGCTCAAAGGAGACAAGCAAAAATATATTTTCCGGAGAAAAAAATGGCCCAGGCAACGCCGATTGGTTTCATTGATGAGGGAATCGACTTTAACAGGCAGCTCAAGGCGATTTCCAGGATGAGAGACCCAGCGGAAACCCGGGAACATTACCGATCCCGGAAGAAAAATGGGGGGCTTTTGGGAATTCTGGACAGCGTCTTCCGCAAAGAGAATGATAATATTTCGAAAGAGCTGGAATATTTATCGGAAATCGTAAGGAGAGAACCGGAGAATACCAAAGCTCACCTGAAGATAGCTGAAATTTATCAAAGGAAAAAAGAAAAACAGAAAGCCGTTGAGGAATATTTACGGACAGCAGAAATTTTTTACAAGAATGATTTGTACCCGCAGGCCATGGCGGTGTATAAGAAGATTCTGAAACACAATCCTCATCTGGATCATGTGAATCTAAAGATTGCTGATATTTACAGGCAGATGGGGTTTTTGGGGGATGCCTTTAGTCAATACGATCTCCTCCTGCACCACTACAATCTATGCGGAGATAGGGAAAAAGCCCTGGAAGTCATGGGGCGGATGGCCAATTTAGATCCATCAAAATTTACCCTGACGGATAGAACCAAAAGTCTTGAGAATGGCGGGAAAAGAGAGGGGCATGATGGTCTTTTGGAAAAACTCGCAGAAATTCATGTTGAAGGGTTTTCGCCAACAGAAAAGAACGGGGCTTTTTTTGATTTGAGGAAAGCGCTGGAAACAAGCAATCAAGAGGAGTTAAAAGGTTATAAGGAAGTTTCAACGGATAAACTCTTCGGATTCAATGAAATTCTAACGGAATTGAAAGATATAGCCGGCCCAAGTAAAGCCTACCCCAGTTTCAATTACCACATGGGCGTGGCCTGCCGGGAAATGGGATTCATTGACGAGGCCATAGAACAGTTCCAGGTGGCCTTACAAAAAGAAAAGGAACAAAATCCTTTTGAGGCAGCAAACCTGTTAGGCCTTTGCTTCAAAGAAAGAGGATGGTTGGAGGAAGCACGGCAGGCATTTGAAAAGGCCTTACACATAGAAGAGGTTCCAGAGCACCGGCGGCAGGAAGTCCAAAGCGCCCTGGAGGTAATTCACAAAGAAAGGGCCAAGGAAAAAGAATTTTTCAAGGGTATAAATGAAATTTCCTTCCCTCAGCCGGGGAGCGAACATAGAAAAAAGAGTGCCGCATTTGAAGGTGATCCCCGGCTAAAGGAAACCCCGCTAAGGTAATCCCCCTCTTTATCGGTAATCACTCTCCTGATGAATGCCAGCCAATACCCAATTTTTTTCACCCGCGTTCCGGGAAAAAGTCCAATATTCTAAAAATTTCACCGGGTCGGTTGAACTGCCGGAGAGAACCTGGCCATTCGTTTCATCCGCCACATAGTCCAAAAGATTGGCGTAGAACTTTACCGTAATAAAATCTTCTCCCCGGTCTTGACCGGCATCGACCATCTCAACTTCGCGAACAGCGATGTTTTCCAGACGATTGATCTGTTTCGCTGCGATTAGGTTGTTTACGTCCTG
This sequence comes from Thermodesulfobacteriota bacterium, assembly GCA_030018715.1. Lineage (GTDB taxonomy): Bacteria > Desulfobacterota > SM23-61 > SM23-61 > SM23-61 > JAHJQK01. The sequence goes on from JASEHN010000349.1 coordinate 3,355, forward strand.
CTGGAAGGTATTGAACATATCCGGTGTTAAAAGATGACGAATTCCTTTTAGGTCCCGTTTTGTCCACCCCCCCTGGATTTTAAAGAAGATATCCTGGGCCAAGTCCCTAAAGTTATTTTCGCTGAAAGAAGGATCCATCTCTTTTATGTGGCGCAGCCCTTCGGCTTTCGTTTGGCCTATAGACTCATGGAGCGGGGGCTCCTGGGATGAAGGAGGAATATAGGTTGGCCCTGGATAGGGTTGAGGATAAGAATAGGGAGCCGGACCTGCTCCGGCCATACTCATTTGCATGGCTCCCCGCGAACGAAATTTTTTAACCACGAAGTAGATAATGCCCAGAATGATCAGGATAAGGAAAAGGTCTCCAAAACCGAATCCTCCCTCACCCATTCCGGCACCGTCGGCAAAACCCAGGCTGCGGAATAGCATTGCGCCCAAAAAACCCCCCATAAGGCCGCCGGCTATACCGGAGAAAAAGCTTCTTCCAGTCCCCGGAGAAGGCTGTTGCTGCAAATTCTTTTGCTGGGGAGCTTGCGCGGGGCTCTGTCTCGGGCTCTGCTGGTAAGACCGACTCGGGGTAGAACCCCGGCTGCCAGAGGATCTCCCCCCGCCTGCTCTGGCAAAAGCCTCTGATTCCATTCCGAGCCATAAGAGGAAAAAAAGAAGGAACCCCAGGCATAATATTGCCCGGGGTTGTCTCATGATTTTTTTCATTCGATTCCTCCCAAAATCATTTAGCGGTGAAAATATTTAAACGGATTATTGCGCACAAAAGCAAAAATTGCAACGAAATTAATTCAACTTAAACCTAAGTTGAGCGATTTTTATTAGGCAACTGAATTTTCTGTTCCTAAAGGGCA
>JASEHN010000350.1 GCA_030018715.1 Thermodesulfobacteriota bacterium
CCTCCAGGACGGCGGATTTCGATTTGACGGCAAGGTCTACGTGATGCGCTCCGATGCCATCCATGCGGCCATCAAGCACGTGGCCCAGACGAACAAGACGGGTTTTAAAAATCATAACTACATGAAGAAGGTCGCCATCGATTTCAATCTGAAGATGATTCAGAAGGAAGAAATGGGTCAACGTGCTCGCGCTCAGGAGGCGATGAAGAGGGATCCGGATGCATCTCAAAGGCTAAAATCATTGATAGGGAGATTGGGAGATGGGGAGATAGGGAGATGAAAGATCTTGAACTCAAAAATCCGGAACTTTTCGGGATGGTCAAGCAGGAAAGCCTCCGGCAGATCTGGAAATGGGGCATCCAGGACAGAGAATCCTTTGAGTGGTTGGCATACGCCACCGAAGAACTGGGTGAGCTCTCACGTGCCATTTCGGAATACCAATATAGGGGCGACCTTCAATCCAAAGTTGTAAACGAGGCCATCCAAACCGCAACGCTTTGCCTGAAAATCGCCGAAATGTTTATAGAAGCCCCATTGGCACAATGGAGAATAGAGGATAACCTCGGGGACCCGAACTCACATAGGGAAATAAAAAAATTATTAGGGAATCGGGGATAACAACTATTAGCTGCGCGGAAGAATAAGTTGAGATTTTAGGATTATATTTTATGCCGGTTCAGAAACTTCTTGCCAAAATTCATATTGCCAAAAAGGAGCTCGGGCTCGATGAGGAGACGTATAGGGAAGTTTTGAGTTCGGAGTTCGGAGTTCGGAGCTCTAAAGATCTTAACAATGCGAAAGCTCTCAAGCTGATTCGGTTTTTTCGGGAGAAGGGATGGGTTCCGAAATCGAAGCCAAAAAAATACGACGATCAGAAAGGCGACATCGATTCGGCGTCCCCGAAACAGAAAAGAATGATCGAGGTTTTGTGGCATAACATCTATAGGGGCAACTCCGAAACATTACACTTGAGACAGTTTCTATTTAATCATTTCAAGGTTTCGGATATCCGGTTCCTCGACAAAGACAAGGCGCATCAGGCGATCGAAGCGCTGAAATCAATGCAAAAACGAAGGACGATGGACGAGAGACGATAAATATGAAACCTTATGAACCTGGCCGAATAGCCGGTATCACAAAAGGGACGACATCAAAAAAACCGAAAAAGTCAAACGTTTCTGCCTCAATTGCAACGGGAAATTTATGGCCGAGGGCCGGTTCAACCGGATCTGCCCACGGTGCAAATATATTTTATCCCATGAATATTATGGATCGCAAGAAGGCCAAAGAGAAAAGACGAGGTGATAATTGACGCTCTCTGAGGCTCGAAAGATCATCGAAGAGATCCATGAGCGCTACGGGATTCAGTTTTCCGAGGTTCAGGAGAAGCGCGAGAATGGGCAGATTAGGACGATTTATGTTACCCTGAAATTGAGGCTCGATGCCGAGAAAGTGGGCCCGAAAAAAATGTCTTGACATTGTGAAAATGTTATAATAGTATGATGTTGTGAAGGGAAGTAAATTAAAAGATTTATTGGTCCAGATCCGGATGTCGGAAGACGAAATCAAGATGGTGACTGAACAGGCAGAAAAACTGGGACTCACCGTTTCGGCCTACATCCGTATGCTGATCCACAAGGAGCAAGGGAAATGAGATAGCCGTCTAAAAAAAATTTAAGCTTTGCAGGTACAAGGAAAAACCCGGCCTGTTGTTTTGCGCTATGCGCTCTGCGCTATGCGTGATTCTAACATGTCGGGTTTTTTTATAAGGAATCCAGGAGGGCAGGAATGGTCAAGATCAATGTCAAAAAAGGGGTTGTTTTTAATGTCATTGGTTATGAATTCTGCACCCTGGCCAGGATCGTTTATCGGGTTTTTGAAAAACACGGAATCGTCCCGACTGTCACCAGTGCCAACGATGGCAAACATCTTCCCGATTCCTGGCACTATAAGGACCTTGGATGGGACTGGCGGATCTGGGGTGTTGACGATCCAAAGACCCCGATTGACGAAGTGAAACAGGCGGTCGATGAGATCAGGAGAGAAGCCCAGGCAATTGATTATCGCTACGATGTGATCTATGGCGACAAGGATCATTTGGATCATATCCACACGGAATATGATCTTAATAAATCCAAGCCCCTTCCTACGGGGTATTAATAGCACTTCCGGGAAGTGCTCCATAAACCCCGCAGGAAGATTATCTTAAACCATCCCCGCAGCAGCCGCCGGCCCGGAGGGAGCTGCTGGGTTTTCTGGAAGGGGCTGGATAAAAAGCAGACATGAGCGAACCTTGTCTTGAGGAGAAGTTGATTTATATCTTCAAAAAAGCGGGCGACGGGATCTTCCCGGACGAACCGAAGAATGAGGACACGATCACCTATGGGCAACTGGGAAAATATCTTTCAAAGGTTTTTGAACTGCTGATAAAAGCCTTCCGCGAAGGCTAAAGGAGGTAACGATGGAAGCGAAATCTATCTTCAAATCAAAGATTTTCTGGGCAAATTTCATTGCCATTGCGCTGATTATTATTCAGGCCCTGACCGGGATCTCGCCCGCGGAGATCGGTCCCGAAAGGCAGGGAGTGATCCTCGCTGTCGTCAACATCATTTTCCGCTTTGTGACCAAAGTGCCGGTTAATCTGAAATCAATCCTCGCCATTTTCATTGCGGGCGCCCTGATCGCCGGCTGCGCTTCTTTTGAATCCAACACATATAAAACCATGTATACCCTTGGGACGGCTTACGATGCGGCTATGAAGTCGGCGGCGGAACTATACCAAGAGGATAAATTAAATTCCGAGCAGGTCCAGAAAATTATAGATTATGCCAATGCCTATTATGTGGTTTATCACGAGGCGGTGATCGCTTTTGAAATTTATAAGGCGACGAATTCAGCGCAGGATAAAGAAAAATTGATTAAGGTCCTGGCAGAAGTCTCAAAAAGGCAAGGAGAAGTGATCGGGTATATCGACCGGTTGAAAAAATAAAAATGTTCGTTGGGTTTATTGAGTTCGTTGGGTTTGTTGCCTGCGGCAGGAACCCAATAACTCAAGCAACCCAAGTAACCAAGTAACGTGAGCGACGGAGGAGCGAGATGAAAACTGCTGAAGCGATAGAATTGGGAAAGATTATTGCCGCCCTGATTCTTCAATTTGGAGTGCCGGCGGCCATGCTGATGATCCAGAGTTTCCAAAAAGAAGAGATCACAGACGAGGATATCCGGGGCTTGAAGAATCTGGTTCGGCCTCCGGAAGATTATTTCCCCGGGTTTAAGAAAGGGGCCTAATGGAGACTGTGCTCAGGGATCTGTTTTTCGACGCCTTCTCCAATGCCATCAAGTGGGGTCCGGGGATGATTCTCGCCCTGGTCATGCTCTACGGCCTGTACCGGGTGATCTTAAAAATTTTCGACAAGCCAACCCAGGCGCTGATGAATCAGGCGAGCTCGATGGACCGGCTGAGCACCTCGATCCAGGAATATGTCAAACAAGATCGCTCGGAACACCGCGAGATCATCATCCTGCAAAAGGTCATCCTCGAAAAGATTGAGAGGCTAAAGGGAGGGTTCGATGGCTGAGACGAAGAAAGAGCGCTACAGAAGGGTTCGCGGGGCGGTCCTCAAACTCCTGGCCCATCAGCATCCGGGGCCTCTCGATATTAAAGAGATCCATTTTCTCCTCGATGATCTCGGCCTAACGATCCGGGAGGAAGAGCTCCGAAGCCATCTTTGCTATCTCAAAGAAAAAGGTTTTGTCAAAATCGAGGAAAGAAAATCCGGAGGCGTCGAAGTCGAGATGGTTCGGATCACCGCCGACGGGCTAAACGTGTTGAACGGCTTCCAGAAAGATTTAGGGATCGATGTCAGATTCTGAGGAATGATGGCGCATGGGGCAGAAGCGAGAGAAGAAAGAATATTCGATGGAGGTCGTCGAGACGGCGGAGAATCTCTACATCTACAAGCAGAAGACTTACGACGAGATCGCCCGCATCACCGGCGTGCCGGTCGTGACGATCCAGCGCTGGAGCGAAAAGTATGAATGGCGCGCTCAGAAGCTGGCCCAGGTTAAAAGACGCGTGGATTACCGGAAGGCTTTATATGAATTGCGAGATCAGCTACTGGAAACTGCGCGTTCGACAACGAATCCGCAGGCGATTTATGCACTGGCGGGCCTTCAGCGGATCATCGAGAGCGAAGAGAAGATGAA
>JASEHN010000351.1:0-3987 GCA_030018715.1 Thermodesulfobacteriota bacterium
GGTAGATGCGAATGCCATTGCCACAGAAATCTTCGGCCCAGCTGCTATCGCTTCAACGAACACGATTATTCTGGGGGCCCTTTCAGCGACCACGGGGTGGATCCGACTAGAATCGATTCTCGAGGCAGCTAAGAAAAAATTCAGTGGGCCTGTCCTAAATAGAAATGAAAAGGCCATTCAGATGGGCTTTGAGAGAACCAAAGTGGTAGAAGGAGGGGCAAAATGAGGCCACGAGTCATAAAATTACAGCTCCATTTAGCACCCGTCACCGTAGACCTGGGGGGCACTAAAACGATGGCATGGAGAACCATTAAGCCAGCCTTTCACTACGAAAAATGCACCAAATGTGGCCTTTGTGCTACCTACTGTCCAGAAGGGGTCATCTTTCAAAAAGAAGATGGGTTTTTCCACCCTGATTACGAGTATTGTAAAGGCTGTGGAATTTGCGCGGTTGAGTGCGGCAAAAAATTCATTGAAATGATCAGGGAGATATAGGGAGGTTATGAATGCCAACGAAAGAAGCCTTGACTGGAAACCAAGCTGTAGCTGTAGGGGTAAAATTGTCCCGCGTCAAGGTCATCACGGCTTACCCCATTACCCCCCAGACGACGATTGTTGAGGAACTCGCGGATATGATTGCTGCCGGAGAATTGGATGCCGAATACATTCCCTCCGAAGGTGAGCATGGGATGGTGGGAGAAGCCATTGGCGCAGCCCTCACGGGAGTAAGGACTTTTACCTCCACTTGTGGCCAGGGATTCCTTTTTGGATATGAGAATATCGCTTGGATCCCCGGGGTGCGCCTTCCCGTGGTTATGGCCGTCACCAACCGGTCTACGGCGATGCCCCTAGATATGTACTGCGATCATTCGGATGCCATGTCAGCCAGGGACCAAGGTTGGATTCAGCTTTATGTGGAAAACGCTCAAGAATCATTGGATACGATCATCCAGGCCTACCGGCTTGGGGAAGACCGGAGAGTCCTCTTTCCCGTCATGGTTTGCCTCGATGGGTTTTTTGTCTCCCATACAACCGAAATGGTCAGCATTCCAGATCAGAAGAAGGTTGACAAATTTCTGCCCCCCTATGAACAGAAACACATCATCCTCGATCCCAATCGCCCCATGGAGATCGTGGGCATTCTTCCTCCGGAAAAGGGCATGGCTTATGAATACTTGAAATCTTCCGATTTAGGAAAGGCCCTAGCTGTCATCAAGGAAGTCAACCAAGAATTTGGAAAAAAGTTTAGCCGGTATTACGGAAACGGTCTAGTGGAGAAGATTCACTGTGATGACGCAGAGGTGGCGGTGATCACTTTAGGATCTATGACAGGGAACGGTCGCATTGCCGTAGAAGAACTGCGCCGAGAAGGTAAGAAAGCGGGCCTCATCCGGATTCGGACATTCCGGCCATTTCCAAAGGACGAAATTCGCGCCTTGGCCAAAGATTTAAAAGTCTTGGCAGTGATCGATCGCAATCTCTCGAAAGGGTTGAATGAAGGAGCCCTCTTTACGGAGATCAAATCCATCCTCTATCCTTTGGAAAAAAAGCCCAGGGTTCTGGGTTTCATCGCCGGCCTCCATGGTGTGGAGATTTTTACTTCCGATGTTAAATATATGGCGGAAAAAGCGCTGGCGGTTGCCCAGGGAACAAAAATTGACGAAGAAGTGGAATGGGTCCCCAAATTTGACCTACTAATCCAGGAGGTCAAGCCCGTCAAGCAGGAAAGGATGTATTATCCTGGGACAACGACCTGCCCGGGTTGCGCCATTGCTTTGATCTTCCGGCGTGGTTTGGATATAATCGGACGAGACATCATCGCTCTGCGCACAGCTGGTTGCCAGGCCTGGCAGTCCAGTATTCCGGGGAAGACCTTACTCAATATACCTTTGGGAAGATCCGTTTTGCCCGGCGGTGCTGCCTGCGCTACGGGAGTATTTCGAGGACTGAGGGCCAAAGGAAAAGATAAAACCCCCGTTGTTCTATTCGGAGGAGACGGGAGCATTGGCGATATGGGGTTCTTAGCCCTCTCCGGTGCAGCGGAAAGAAACGAGAATATGATCACCATCCTTTATGATAATGAAGCTTATGCGAATACAGGACTTCAGAGGAGTGGCACCACTCCCCAATGGGCCTGGACCTCGACAACCCCGGTAGGCCCGGCGTGGAGAGGAAAGATTCACCCCAAAAAGGATTTACCCATGATTATGGCTGCCCATCAAGTTCCCTATGTCGCTACCGGGTCTGTTGCCCACATAAAGGATTATGAAAAAAAGGTGAAAAAAGCTCTCGGCATAAAAGGGTTTCGCTACATCCATGTCCTTTCCCCCTGCCCAGCGAGCTGGCGTTATTCCTCCGAGAATACGATCGAGCTGGGACGTCTAGCTGTGCAAACAGGGATGTGGGTTCTTTACGAAATCGAAGATGGAAATTTTAAGCTCAGTGTAAAGCCGAATAAGCTGAAGCCCGTCAAAGAATACTTAAAAGCCCAAGGAAGATTTAGCCACCTCACGGATGAGGAGCTGGCTTCCATCCAAGAAGAAGTCAACCGCCGGTGGGAACAAATGTTAGCCTGGGGAAAAAAAGGAGAAGTCACCCTTTAGGACATTCACAAAAGGAGGAAAACCATGAAGCTCCCTACAATGGTGAAAATCCAACAGGAATTTGAAGATAACTCGATTCGAGATGTTGAAGACCATGTCAAGGCCAAACTGGAAGAAGCCGGAATCAGAAAGCGGGTGAAGCCCGGGCAGAAAATTGCTTTGACTATGGGTAGCCGGGGCATTACGGGTGTCGCCCGGGTAGTCAAGGCAACTGTCGAGATGCTCAAGGATTGCCAGGCCCAACCTTATATTATACTGGGCATGGGAAGCCACGGGGGAGCAACGGTAGAGGGCCAAATGAAAATTGCCGAAAAGTTGGGAGTGACCGAGAAGACCATGGGAGCTCCGATCAAAGCCACCATGGACGTTGTGCCTTTAGGCAATACGCCCTCAGGGGTTCCCGTCTTTATCGACCGCTATGCCTATGAGGCCGATGGCATCATTGTAATTCATCGGGTCAAGCCCCATCGGCACGTTATGGGCCCTCACCAAAGTGGCCTTCTCAAGATGCTAACCATTGGTATGGGGAAGTTGAAGGGCGCGGCTACGGTCCATTCTTTTGGATGGGAAAACTTCGCCAAGAATCTTCTTGAGGTTTCCTCTGTGGTCTTGAAGAAAGCCCCCGTCATCTTGGGTTTGGCGATTGTAGAGAATGGTTTTTCCAAGACTGCGATTATTGAGCCAGTAAAACCAGAGAATTTTATCGAGCGCGATGGTGCTTTACTTCAAACTGCCCTAAAGATGCTTCCGCGGGTTCCTTTCGATAAGATCGATGTCCTGGTAGTCAAAGAGATGGGGAAAAACATGCCCCCGGATACGGACATCATCGGGCGGCCAACCCTGAGATATTATACGGAGGTTAAAAAACCCAGCCCTGCGCGGATTGTCATTCTCGACCTCCATGACGATTCCATGGGCAATGCCATCGGTATGGGTTCTTTTGACTACACCACCCAAAGACTTTTTAAGAAAATCGACATCCGGGTCACCGCCATCAACTCTGTAGCGGGCAATGTTCCGGAGGCGGGTATGATTCCCTTACCCCTGGACAGCGACCGCCAGGCCATCGAAGCCGCCCTGCAGAACGCGGGGTTTCCCGACGTGGAAGGGGTGCGGGATATCGAGGAAGCCAAGCTGGTGGTGATCAAGAACACTATGGAAATGCAAATCATGTACGCCTCCCACTGCTTGGGCAAACAGATTAATGATTCCAAAGCCAAAGTCATCGGCCCGCCCTTTGAGTTTCCCTTCGACGCGCAAGGGAATCTGGCGGTGGACTTCAGGCCTTAGAAAAATGATAAAAAAGAGTTAAGAAGCCTTTTTGAAGCGGACCTAGCGTGAGTTTCCTACTTATTTGTAAAAAATATTTAGCAAAAACACTATC
>JASEHN010000351.1:3997-4195 GCA_030018715.1 Thermodesulfobacteriota bacterium
TGATCCTCCAAGCCACCCGGCCGCACGTAAAAGTAAATCTCGCCTGGATCAGCAGTTCCTCTGCTTGACCTATAATTTCTTGGAAGATCCGGTGCAAGTATAACACCTGCCCCATCAATAATCTTCTGTCCAGACCGATAATTCAAGCCTAGCGTGAGTTTCCTACTTATTTGTAAAAAATATTTAGCAAAAACACTA
>JASEHN010000352.1 GCA_030018715.1 Thermodesulfobacteriota bacterium
CCCCGCCACAGCTAAGGAGAGATATGTGCCTCATGATTGCAAGCAAGCTGACTTTGCTTCCGGTCCCATGAAATCACTGTTCATTTTAAATATGCCAGCTCTTTGGCCCTCAACTAATTTGGAGATGACCATATTTTCATTATACATGATCTGCCTGTTTAGTACCAGGCCCGTCGCTGCCGTACAGAAGATGTCCGGCATTCAGACCTTTTATCCGAGCCTGAACCCGGGCTGAAAGGCCGCTGCTTTTTAGTTCTCCGAAGTAACGGGCCGGGGGAATGAGGGGATAATCGCTGCCGAAAAGGATGCGCCCGGGCCCCACGATTTTAACAGCCAGGTTATAGATTTGGGGGCGGTAAAGAAAGGGTGAAGCCGCCGTATCATAATAGACATTGCGGGCTGCCCGGGCAACCTCCGGCATAAGCTCATAGAAAAAAAATCCTCCTCCCCAATGAGCCAGAATAATATGCACATCCGGCAGGGCCAGAAGAAACTGATATATTGTCTGAAGGTTTTCCGGACTCTTTCCGGGATATTCGTGTCCGACCGGTTCGTTGGTATGGAGGAGGAGGGGGACTCTTAAGCCGGAAAGGGGGCGCAGAACGGATACGAGATTTTTCATGTCTCGCAGGGGTATCTTCCGGCGATAAAAGGCCAATTCCCCGACTCCCGGCATTCCCCGGGAAAGGCAGCGCTCCAATTCCTTTTGGGCAAGGCGGGGGGCAGAGGAGGGAAGGCAGGCAAACGGGATTAGATGGTCGGGGAAGCGGGATGAACATTCCAGGAGATATTCGTTTCCCTCCCGACAGAGTCCAGGATCTTCCCAGGGGAAACCGCAGATGACACTTTGCTGCACTCCGTCGCGGGCCATGGCCTTAATAAGATCATCAGGGCTGGCCATGCGGGCCTTTTCATTTTCGTAAAGGAGTCGAAACCCATCATCCCGGCGGCAGAAAGACTGACGTTTGTTCCGCACCTCATCCGGAAATAAGTGAGTATGAATATCAATGATCATGGAAATTACTTAGCACCTTGTCTATTGAAAAAAATGGAAGAATATGGTAAAAACCAATAAATTATTTCAACCATTCCGGCATTAAAAGGAGTTTTAGCCATGAAATGCCCTCATTGTGGAAAGTCCTTGGGCGATAAAGTTTGCCCTTCTTGCGGTTCTGAAGTCCTTGAAGAGAGCTCCTTCTGCCATCGCTGCGGAGCTCCCTGGAGAGCCACGGAAACGGTTTCTCCGGAAGAAGTGAGCACTGATATTTCCCAACGGATCCTTTGCAGTGACGGTGCTTGCATCGGCGTCGTCAATGATCAAGGCATTTGCAAAGTGTGCGGCAAGCCCTATACAGGATAGATGGAATAGGGCATCAGTTAATTTTTACCAGGAAAAATTCTTTAAGGGCTTCCTGGGCTACAAAAGCTCCTTTGATTTTCCAGCGTCCATTGTTGATGACCATTGCGGCAAAGGCAATTTGAGGATTTTCGGCAGGGGCGAAACCCACGAACCAGTCATACAGGCCCGGGGGATTATCGCCGCTCAGCGAACCTGTTTTCCCACAAATAGTCATCTTCTTTAGCAGGGTCTTGCCGTAACGCTGAAAGATTTTGGAAGCCGTGCCATCCTCCACCGTACGCATCATCATGCGGCTCAAATCCTCAGCAGTTTTAGGGGTGATGGGTTTAGCCAGGATTTCAGTTTTGGCCTGGTATAATTTCTGGCCATTCTTATTGTCAACCTCTTCGATCAAATAAGGCCGCATCATCACCCCCTGGTTGGCAATGCACCCGGCAATCATGGCGGCGTGTAAAGGGTTGAGAGTCACTTCCCCGAAACCTGCTCCACACCGGGCCAGTTCGTAAGCCTCTTCGGGGATGAAAGCCCTGCTCATATCCAGGGGAAAATCAAATTGGAAGGGCTGGTTGAAGCCGAAGGCCTCGGTGTATTGCCGCAGGGTTTGGGGGCCCAAGAGCTTGGAGGCTACACGCCCAAAGACCACGTTGTTCGATTTTCCCAAAGCGTCATCGAAATTAGTTCTCCGGTCTTTATGGGAACTTTCGGAAAGCTTTTGAGGACCGAGGCGGTACAGGTTTCCCCGGAAGGAAACAGCGGAATCGTAATTCAGGATTCCTTTTTCCAGAGCCCCGGCCGCGGTTACGAGCTTGAAGACAGAGGCCGCCGGGTAGGTGGCCCGCTGCCAAACTCCCGGATAATCCGGATTCTCCTGGGCGAAGTCCGCCAGGGCAATGATCCGCCCGGTTTTGGGTTCGATGGCCACGAAAACAGCGAAAGGAGGACGGTAGTTGCGGAAAACTTCATTCACAGAATTCTGGAGAGCCGGGTCCACCGTGTAACGGAGGCGGTAGGATTCCCGCTCTTCCGTAAATTTACCCCCTATAATTTTATCGAAGTGGGGAAGGCCGCCGTTTATGGGGAGATGGAAAGTTCTTCCTGGTTCGGAGTTTGGTAAGGTAGGGGAAGGAGGGGCAGGTTGAAAATACCGGTAATTTCCTTTGGCCGCGTAAAGGAAGGAGGCGCAGACCGCGGAAATGACCAGAAGAAAACTTAGGAGCTTAAGACCTGCCCTTAAAGCTTTTCTTCGGGCAGGAGGATTACTCAGGCTTTTTTGGAATAACCTCCAGTCGGAGCCATTCTTCCTTATTCCTGGCCATGACCTCATGCGAAGCTCCCCCCTTCCGGAAACAATTTTAAACCCAGAGCCCGGCAGGTCTTGTAAATGGCTTTGTTTGTGGTGTAGAGAAAAACTTCGTGGGATCTGGCCATGACAGCAATGTAAAGGTCACGCAGCGGGAGTTCCTTTCCTTTCTGGCGAAGCTTGCCGGCTAAGCGTGCGGCTTCCACCCATGTTCCGGGTTTTTCCAGGAGAATGGGGAAAATTCTGCTGAAGTCTTGGAAGACTTTCCTCTCTTCTTCCGTTTCGGCGGTATGAATAAGTTCGGCAACAATTAAATCCAGACAAGAGACTCGCCCGGTGTCTATGAGGGCATTGACTTCCAGGAAGGTATGTTCTTCTTTGCGAAAATATTCCTGCCACACTGGCGTATCAATGAGAACGGAACGGAGTTGGCGTTTTTTGTCCGGCGCATCCATCGTTCAGGCCTTGGCCTCCCTTGGGCGTCTCCCGCGACCAGCAAGGCGTTTAAGCACCTCCAGCTTTTTCCTCTTGATCCGCTCCTGGATGGCCTCGACGACCGCTTGGGTTTTATTTTTAGCGGGAGCGACCTCCAGAAGTTCGTCCACCAATTCCTGGGGCAAGGTAACCGTTGTCCGTTTCATGCAGTTCTCCAGCACAAGAATTATGCTGGTATTTTATGATTTAAAATAGCACATGTCAAGGAAAAAATATTGTGCTAATCGGATGGAGGAGTCTAATTATGAGGGCAACAAGAAGATTTTTCCTTTGAAATAAAGGAGGGGTTTGCATAGATTGAGTAAGGGTTATCCCAACACAGAGGGAAAGGGGTGAGGGTTAAAAGGATAGGGTAGGGGATGGAGTGGAAGGCAAATGATTATTTATTAAAGAGGGAGGAGATGAGGGGATGAAAGCGGAAAAAGAAGATTTGGAATGGGTGAAAGGAATGAAGAAAAAAATGGAAGAAGAGATGAACAAGAAAGAAATGGAGACGGTTCTCTACTGGAAAGGGGAGATGGAAAAGATCATGGCCAAACGACCTGAAAGTTTGGCAACCTTTCAGCTCGAAATCCAAAACTTCCTCCAGCGCATGCAAAACCGCATCAGGGTTTTGAAAGCGGCCCTCCAAAGCTGAAAAGTGGTAAATAATTTTCTATTTTCAAAGAGCTATGCTGTCACCATTTTTTGCCGTCAAAAAGCATGCCAGAAATATCGTTTATTGTAAAATAAATCATCTCCTGTGGATAGGCCACTCCCCGAAGGCAATTTTTTCAGTTATAAAATTGAAAAGTCTCCATTTCTTTTTATCTCTATGAAATTATTAACTATTATTTATTGCCCCATAATTGGGCAACTTGAAAAAGAACTTGATTTTAAACCATAATTAAAAAAGCTCATCTGTTTTGTTCACAGGATTTCCACAATTTCTGTGGAAGAAATTTAGGCAGGTTATTCTCCCGGAAAAATTTTGTAGCTATCAATGATGAGTTCTAAAAAGTCTGAAAATGCGTCTTTCTGTCATTCCGGCGAAAGCCGG
>JASEHN010000711.1 GCA_030018715.1 Thermodesulfobacteriota bacterium
TAAACATTTAAATTAGCTTCTTCGACTTAAGCCAGAGAAACTGGTAGCGGTCGGATGAGCGAACGGTTATGTCGCGGATCTGGGTTCCCTGAAGGATACTGAGCGGAACCTCCACCCCGGTTGTGCCCAGCGCCCAAACCTTCCGATAAAAATCCGAAAGTCCATCCACCGCTTTTCCACCAACTTTAAGGATGATGTCGCCAGGCTGCAGGCCTGCTTTTTCAGCCGGGGCTCCGGTTGTCACCCGCACTACGAAAACGCGCCCATGAGCCTCTTCCGCATTCAGGCCCAGCCAGGGCCGCGGGGCCTCACGAGACCGGCCTTTGGTCATAAGATCTTCCAAGATGGGCGATAGGAGATCGATGGGAACAAATACATTGCAGGGAATTGCCCCCAACCCCGGGATAATTATTTGAGTAAAAAGCGACCCGATGCCCAGGAGTTTTCCTTCCCGGTTGATCAGAGCGGCGCCGCCAAAATCGGGAATGGCCGGGGCAGTAAATATGGCCTCTTCCAAGAGGTATTCCCAATATCCGGCAAATTCTTTGCGGGCAATGACCCAGGCTCCTTGAACCGCCGCCGCTCCCCCATACCCCGCTACCAGAATTTGATCGCCTTCTTTGACCCCCAACGATTGCCCCAGCTTCATGGGCGCCACGTTGAAAGGTTGTTCTGCTTTAATAAGACCAAAACCAGTGTTGTGGTCAAAGCCAATAAAAGCGGCGTTGATGGTTTTACCCTCTGGGCCGATTACTTCGATTTTCTCGGTTTCTATGATGAGGTAGCCGATCGTTAGAATATGGCCTTGTCCATCAATGACCACGCCATTCCCTTGCCGTTCCGTTCCCAGGGTTCGAGCTGTTGGGGCATCCTTGGGAACGATTGAGCGGATCTTAACAACGGCTTTTAAAACCTCTTCTTTTACCGGCTCCGCATATGCCGGCACATTCACGAGCAAATAAATAGCCAAAATGAAGGACAGATAAACTCTCTTCATAAAACACCTCCCCTACCCTTCTTGGTTTGTTATTTGAAATGGCCGAAGATGAACCCGGAGAAGTTTATTTGTTGCCCAGACGAAACCGCTATTCATTTGATCAGCAATATTTCAGTCCTAATTAGATGGACTCTTTCCTCTTAAATTTACATGAATCTGAAGCAAATCCTATGGTTATTCAGCCAAGGTATCCTTGGATCAAGCCCCTTTTTCAAAAGTTTTGCCTGAAGGTTATCTAAGAGTGGCCTGACTGCATCCTGATGTTCAAATCCAAAAACATCGACTCTGATATAATCACCATGCAGCTTTACCTTACCCTGCACATTTCTTAGAAAGTGCCGATGGACTAAATCAGAGGTCATTGAGAGGAATTCA
>JASEHN010000528.1 GCA_030018715.1 Thermodesulfobacteriota bacterium
CCATCAGGCAACCCCATTTTTTGTTGAATGTTATGGAAGGAAAATTCGTAAGGTATATTTTGGGGTGTAAATTATCACATCTGTAAAATATGTCAATGAAAATATCACTAAGCGGGCTACGTTTTTGTCGGGCTACGGGTTTACATCCCATATTCCTTCAACTTATTCAGTAGGGTTCGGCGGTTGATACCCAGGATTTCGGCGGCGCGGGAGCGGTTCCCGCCCGTATCTTCCAGGGTTTTAAGAATCAAGCCCCTCTCTACCTCCTCCAGGCTGATGCCCGATGGAAAGTCAAGCGCCTGACCTTCTTCTTTTGGGGATAAAACCTGAATATGCGGTGGCAAATCAGCCGGGGCAATCACCTCTCCCCTGGCCATGATGACCGCTCGTTCAAGGCAATTCTCCAACTCCCGAATGTTTCCCGGCCAATCATACCGAATCAATAAATCCATCGTCTTGTTGGAGATGTCTTTTAATCCCTTTTGGTTTTTATCCCGGTAGACTACAAAAAAATGGTGGGCTAATGCCGGAATATCCTCCTTTCGTTCCCTAAGTGGAGGGAGGGAGACGGGGACTACGTTTAACCGGTAAAAGAGGTCATCCCGGAAACGACCTTCTTTAACTTCCTGGGTCAAGTCTTTGTTGGTGGCGGCAATAACCCGGACATCAACCTTCAAAGTTTGGACGCTCCCCAGGGGTTCAAATTCCTTCTCCTGTAATACTCGCAAAAGTTTCATCTGGGTGGTCGGACTCATCTCTCCCACCTCGTCGAGAAAGATCGTGCCCCGGTGAGCCAACTGAAACCTCCCTTCCCGGCGGGCAATGGCTCCGGTAAAAGATCACTTTTCATGCCCGAAAAGCTCGCTTTCCAGGAGCGTCTCCGGCAAGGCAGCGCAGGAAACCTTGATAAAAGGCTGATTTTTTCTGAGGCTGTTGTGATGAATGGCGTTAGCCACTAACTCTTTCCCTGTTCCGCTCTCTCCCAGAATCAAGATCGTCGCATCGGTTGGCGCAACCAGCGAGAGGGTGTCAAAGAGCTCTCTCATTTTTCGGCTCTTGCCGATAATTTTGGAAAAATCGAACCGATCCCCCAGGCGTTCTTTGAGGGTTAAGTTCTCTTCGCGGAGATGATAAAGCTCCAGGGCTTTCTCGATCAGGATTTTCAGCTCTTCAATGTCCAGAGGTTTGGTCAGGTAGTCAAAAGCTCCGGCCTTGAGCGCTTCCACCGCCGTTTTCACCGAGGCATAGGCAGTCATGATCAAAACCGGGATCAGGGGGCTTATTTTCCGAATCTCATTCAGCGCTTCAATTCCGTCCATGGTCTTCATGCGGACGTCCAGGAGGACCAGGTCAAAAGGCTCCTGTTCTATGGCATGGACCGCTTCTGAACCGTCGGCTGCCTCAGCCACCTCATACCCTTCATCTTTTAAAACAGCCCGCAACATAATCCGGTGGCTCTCTTCATCGTCCACCACCAGTATTTTCGTTTTTTCCTTCATTCCTGCTCCCTCTGAATTCAGAGTTTCTCCAAACTTTTCACTTCCAACTCCGAACTCGGAACTCCGAACTTTTCGCTCACCGGTAGAGTAATCCGGAAAGTTGTTCCCCTTCCTTCCTGACTATCCACAGAAATGTCCCCGCCGTGGCCTTCTACGATTTGATGCACGATGGCTAATCCCAATCCTGATCCTTTCCGCTTGGTGCTGAAGAAAGGTTCGAAGACTTTTTCCAAGTCCTCCCGGGCAATTCCCCGCCCTGTATCCATGATCGTCACTTCCAAAGCAGGCGGTTCGCTTATTTTTTTGAGGCTCACTTTGATTTTTCCTTCCCCTTCGATGGATTCAAAAGAATTTAAAAAGAGGTTGAGAAGAGCCTGGGAAATCTGGTCTCGATCCACTCCCACCAAAGGAAGATCAGGTTCAAATGATTTTTCCACCTTTATTTTCTTTTGGGAAAATTCAGGCTGCAAAAGCTTCAAATAATAATCGACAATTCCCTCCAGGGCCTGTGGTTCTCTATGAGGCTCTTTCGGTCTGGCGAAGTCCAAAAGCTCACTGATTACCCGGTTCAGCCGATCAACTTCTTTGACCATGATGGAGGCATATTCTTGTTCTTCCTCCTGGCCTTTCAAGCGGCGCATGAAATATTGGGCGAACCCCCGGATGGAACTCAAAGGGTTTCGAATTTCATGGGCAACACCGGCAGCCAAGCGCCCCAGAGAAGCCAGACGTTCACTGCGACGGACTTTCTCTTGCAGATCCCGAATCTCCCTCAGGTCGCGTAGCAGCAGAACCAACCCCATTTCCCGGCCTGTTTCGTCCTTCAACGGAGCAGCACTAAGGCTTAAAGGAATCCGACCTCCCGATGGCGGCTTAATCTCCACCTCCATATTTCGAATAACCATTTTTTGATCTTTAAGTAAAGTCTCAATATTTATGTTAAAAATATTGGATATTTTTAAACCTTTTAAATTTTTTTCTTCATCCCTCAGGAATTCTGCGGCTCGGCGATTTAAGGTGACGATTTTTTTGTCGTTGTCAATGGATATCAATCCATCGGCCATACTTTCTAAAACATTTTCCGTGTAAGTCTTCATTTGGGCCAGCGTACGGTCAACCAGGTAATAATTTTGCACGATAAAAATAAAATAAAGGGCTCCCGTCCCGAGAACTACCAATATCCCCACCATAAGAAAGGCATGCTGAATATCCTCCTTCCTGGCCTTTTCAAAAGTCCCCAGATGGAAGCGAAGAGAAATGATCTTATCTTTAGCCCACTGGTTCAGCGGTTCTTCCTCAGGGTCTAATTTCCTCTCGCTTTCGCGCAGCAAAGTTAGGGGGCTTTTATAGGAAAGCGGGCGAAATGGTTTAATCACTTCGAAAGTCCGTTCCCCGCCCTGGACTGATTGATAGCGGGTGATCACCCCTCGCTCCTTTAATAAAAGGCTTAGAGAGGAGACATCCTTAATCTTCTCCTGGAGGCTCTTTCCCTCAAAATCTCTGGCCGGACTCGAAACCAGGA
>JASEHN010000656.1 GCA_030018715.1 Thermodesulfobacteriota bacterium
ACGACCCCTGCCACCTGAACCGTTTCCAGAAAATTAAATCGCAGCCACGCGAACTTTTAAAGAAGGTGCCGGGAGTGGACTTCGTGGAGATGCCCGAGGCCGATTGGTGCTGCGGCGGAGGGGCCGGTTTGAATCTCTCCAACTATGACCTGTCCATGAAAATTCTGCAACGGAAGATGGATAATGTGCAGAAAAGCAAAGCCCAGATTCTGGTCACTTCCTGTCCGGGATGCTATCTACAGCTACGCCATGGAGCTAATAAAAATAAACTGGCGGTCGAAGTTCGTTATCTGACGGAATTTTTCGCCAGGGCGGCCAAGGCCCCATCAAGGGAATGAATCATGCCCGGACCCTGGGATTTTCTCCGTTCTACGATTCTGCAATCCTGCCGCGTCTTTTCCCTGAAGATGGAGGGCTACCGCTCTCCGCGCACGGGCCGGGAGCATGATTTTTACCTCATTGATTCGCCGGATTGGGTGAACATCATTCCCCTTACAGCAGACCATAAGGTCATTCTGGTCAAACAGTTCCGCTTCGGGACCAAGGATTTCTCCCTGGAAATTCCCGGGGGCATGCTCGACGACGGGGATACGCCGGAGCAGGCGGCCAGCCGTGAGCTCCTTGAAGAGACCGGTTACGCCGGCGATGAGCCGGTTCTCTTAGGCGCCGTCCACCCCAACCCGGCCATTCACACCAACCGCTGCTATACGTACCTGATCAAGAACGTGATCTGGCGAAAACCACCCCAGCCGGATTCTACCGAAGAGATCGAAGTTAAGATCGTACCTCTTACGGAAATTCCCCGGCTGATCCACGACGGGAAAATTACCCACTCCCTGGTGATTGCCGCTTTTTACTGGTACTTCTTAAATACAGGGTCCAAGGATTCAAGGGGTCAAGGGGTCGAGTGAAGTTGTTGTTTTTTTTAGTTTTTCCCTTGAACCCTGTCTTTAAAACGTTGAGGCAATCACCACCCGTTGAATCTCATTCGTTCCTTCGTAAATCTGGGTAATCTTGGCATCGCGCATGTAGCGTTCCACGGGATATTCCTTGACGTACCCGTATCCGCCGAGAATTTGCACGGCCTCCACAGTAACCTTCATGGCCACGTCCGAACAAAAGCACTTGGACATGGATGATAAACGGATGGTCTCCGGGCTTAGCCTGGACAGGTCTTTGGGAAGCTCCTGGAGCACAGTGGCCGTTTTGTACAGGAGTTGCCGGGAAGCTTCAATGTTCATGGCCATATCGGCCAGCTTAAATGATATCCCCTGATGAGCGATGATTGGCTTGCCGAATGCTACCCGTTCTTTAGCATAATTAAGGGCGTACTCAAAAGCGCCGGCAGCGATTCCCAGGGCCTGGGCGCCTACGGCCGGCCGGCTGAAATCTAAAGTCTTCATCATGATAGAAAAACCCAGACCCTCTTGGGTTAGAATATTCTCCGCCGGGACTGGACAATCCTCGAAGATCAGCTCCACCGTATCCGAAGAGCGAATGCCTAATTTGTCTTCGTGTTTTCCGACTGAAAAACCCTTGGTCCCTTTTTCCACGATGAAAACGCTGGCTCCTTTATGCCCTCCTTTTACTGGATCCGTGAGGGCATAAACTGTAACCGTTTCAGCAACCCCGCCGTTGGTAATGAAGGTCTTGCTTCCGTTTAAGACATAAAAATCCCCCTGGCGAATCGCCTTACAGCGGAAGGAGGCCACATCAGAGCCACCGCTGGCCTCGGTCAGGGCAAAAGCTGCTAATTTCTCACCCGACGCCAGAGAAGGCAGGTGCTTTTTCTTCTGTTCCGCATTAGCTGCCAGGAGGATGGGCAAACTTCCCAATTCCTGTCCAACCGGGAGAATGCCAACTGCCGCATCCACTTTCGAGAGCTCTTCGACAACAATTATCAAAGATAGCAGGCCGGCGCCGCTCCCGCCGTATTCCTCGGAAAAATCGACTCCGAAAAGGCCGTTCTCCCGGAGCAGGTCCACCATCTCCCAGTTAAATTCCCCCTTCTGGTCCCGGGCCGCCGCCCCGGGTTCTACTTTCTGTTTAGCCAATTTCCGGACTG
>JASEHN010000694.1 GCA_030018715.1 Thermodesulfobacteriota bacterium
AAATTGATGGAAAACAAGAAAGCTTGATGGTAAAAATTCCTTCTGAAGTCAAGAATGGAATGATGCTGCGCCTGCGCGGAAAAGGAAAGAAGCGGGGAAACGAAGCAGGGGATCTTTACATGAAGATAGAACTGCGATAGATAAAAAGGTCTGCGGATTGAGGAATCTGGGAATGAAGGGATTCGCGATTTAAATATGAAAGAATTATTTCTATGGATTCGGCAATTCGTAAATTTATTCTATTTCTTTCAAGGTATCTTTTAAAAATCTCCGGCGCAAGATCGATCTCGCGCTTGCGCAAATCCGGGGGCGGAATAAAGCGGATTATTTTGTACATTCAAGCCACCCCGAAGCGAGTTCTTATCAATTAAAACTGGAGGGTATTTGTAAGAGGGAAGAGGATAGCAGATGATTAAATTCCTAATCTTCTTATTCGGATTCTTCATGGTGATAGAGGACGGTGTCATTTTTGTGCCTTCATCTTTCTCCGCGGAAAGGATTACAACCAAAGTTGTTGTTCGTGTGACATCGAAAGATGCCAAGGTCATCGGATCAGGAGTGGGAGGAGCGTTCGTCCGAATTAAGAATCTGGAAACAGGAGAAGTTCTCGCTCAGGGAAAGCAGGTAGGAGGAACGGGCGACACCGACCGCCTTATGGTACAACCGCACCGAAGGGGGGAGACACTTTATGGAGCTGCGGGCACAGCCTTTTTCCAGGCAGAGATTCCTTTAGAAAAATCGGCACCGGTAGAAATATATGCAGAAGCACCTTTAGGTTATCCCCATGCCATCCAGAAAGGTTCAAAGACTTTCACGCTCATTCCTGGGAAGCATATTCTTGGGGATGGAGTGATTATTGAACTGAATGGATTGATTGTAAATGCCATCAGCCCCTCTTCTAAAAAAAGTTTAAAGAGGGGGGAAGAAGTTGACGTCCGGGTTGAAGTGAAGATGCTCTGAGGATGCCCTATTACTCCCGGAGGTCTCTGGGACTCCAACAAATTTGAAATCTGGGGACAATGGACGGATGGAGATAAGGCTTTGGAAAAATTCAGTTTGAGTTTTGGGGGTCAGCCAAGTTTATTTGAAGGAAAAACCATTCCTCCCGCCGATTATCATGAGTTAAAGCTTCAGATCCTGGCTGCCGATCAGGCAGGCAACTTTGGCCAACACATTATACCCCTTTATATCTATCCCTGAGAAAACAGCTCTGACGTCTTGGTGGATTCATGACTTTTTCCCCCTGCTCAGGACATTGCCCGGATTTTTCATTTAGGTTAGGTGGCCAACGAGATCGTGGAAAACCGACGCCGCACCCATGCCGAAATCCGATACGAAAACTACCTCTTTATCAGCGGCCAGGATAAATACGTCAACCCCTACAGCGGCAAAGTGGAACTCGACACCTCCGCTTACCGCCACCGCTGGATTAACAACCACGGGGACATCCTGTACACAGACGAAAACAGCCACAATCCGAATGAATATGAAAAGCGCCCGAATTACGAATGGAAACGAACTCCCGCAAGACCACGGTGATCATCCCCTTCCTTGTTGAGTCGCGAGGGTTAGTGGCCGAAGGTTCAATTCCTCAGCCGAATTGTTGATATTGAGAATCGGACTATAGCCTTATTTGACACTGTCTGCCAGATCAAG
>JASEHN010000662.1 GCA_030018715.1 Thermodesulfobacteriota bacterium
AAATCATTGCTCACCTTTGCCTGAAACACGGGACGTACGTTATCACGGATGAGATATACGAACACATAATATACGACGGACTTAACCACATCAGCATAGCCAGCTTGCCGGGCATGTGGGAGCGCACGGCCACCATCAACGGCTGTTCAAAGACTTACAGCGTTACGGGCTGGCGGGTCGGATACGTTATTGCGCCTTACGGCCTTATGTCGGCCATCCGCAAGGTGCATGATTACATGGTGGTGGCGGCTCCGACTCCCTTCCAAATCGCCGCTATCACGGCCATGAGCCTCCCTGATGCCTACTACCGGGATCTGGGAGAGCATTACCAGGAGCAACGGGACTTCCTCCGGCAAATTTTCCAGGAACTTTCTATTCCGGTGCTTCGCCCTTCCGGGGCCTATTACATGATGATCCGCATTGATGGATTGGGATACGATAATGATGAAGCCTTGGCCATGGCTTTGGTGGAAAAAGCGGGTCTGGCTGTGGTGCCGGGGTCAAGCTTCTACCATCGGCCAGAGGACGGGCGGGATAAGGTGCGCATCTGCTTTGCCAAATCGTGGGAGACGCTGCGCGAAGTCAAAAAGAGGCTTCAGCGGTTCTTCAAGGGAGAAACCCGCAATACCTCCCACAAGTTTTAAATCACTTAAGGAGGTATTGCGGAAGCGGGAAAATGGTTTTTAAACCACGAATTGTAAAGAACCATTGGGAAAGATAGATACACTCTGCCCCGCACTGCCATCTTTCAATTCATCTAAGACATCCTTCCAGGTATTGCGAATAATCGCGGTTTCCGGATAACGCTCCAGGAGGTCGGCCCACGAACAATTGGGCGAAAAAACGATAACCTTGCGCCCCTGGAAGATACTGGCATTGGACTGGCGGCGGTCCACCCGATTATAAAGCCTCATTCCCCGGTCGGCGAGAGAATGGAACCCAAGACCATCGGAACTGGCAGTGGCAATGACCACTTTCCCCCCTTCGCGCACCAAACGGCGGGATAGATTGCCCGTCCACACATTGAGAGCCTTCTGGGCCTGGACCAATTCCGTATCTTCGGGGAAAGCATTAAAAATGCCGATATCCGCATCCAGCGGGGCCTCGGTCAAATATACTTTTCCAGCCCGTTCCACAGCCGCGCGATGGGCCTGAACCAAATCTCCTACAAAAACCCCGGCAGTTTTACCAGCAGAAGTTCCCACGGAATTGACGATGACGTTCAAACCGGCCATCCTGGCACCTTCTTCGATATCCAAGCGCAGCTCGTTGGTGTTCAGATCATATCCCTGAGAGAAGCCCGTACTGCCGATCTTGCCCATGAAGGCCGGGGTGTGGTTTTTTTGGATGGTATCAATAGATCCCAATCCCGGGATGACGATCTTGCCCCCTCCGCCGAAGGCGGCAATGGGGTGGGGTGTGATAAAGCCAATGCCGATCTTGACATCGGCCTCGATAAAATAGCGGTTGATCTGCACCGGGGTTCCTCTGGAGGTGGTGCCGACGTTGATCAGGTTTTCGTAGGGGTGATGATTGTAAACCGGAAAGCGGTTGGCTATCTTCTTCCCTAACTTTTTCTCCTGGTCGTTTTTCATCAAGGGGCGGTGGCAGCCGACGGCCATGACGATCTTGATGTTTTCATCCTTGATGCCCCCTTGATTCAACTCTTCCAAGATGAAGGGCAAGAAACGGTAGGCCTGGGTGGGCCGGGTCAGGTCATCTACGGCAATGACCGCGTTTTTTTTCCCTTCGGCCAACCTGCGGATGCTCTCCTGGCCGATGGGGTTCTGGAAGGCTTTGCGGATTTCGGCCTGAGTGATATCCGGCCCATCGGCCATGGAGGCCTTGTGCACCTTCCAATGGTTGGGAAAAGTTAGGGGAAGATTCTTGTTTCCCCGCCAGCATGCCCATGGGATCGTACTTTTTTTCATTTTTAACTCCCCCTTTTTTTTAAACCGTGTACCCCCGGTTTAGTGAAAGACCCTCCTATATCAACTTATCTAACACAATCAAGATTT
>JASEHN010000712.1 GCA_030018715.1 Thermodesulfobacteriota bacterium
GAAAAAGTATTGATAGAAGGAGAACCCCTGAGAGCTTTTTATGTCCTGCTTAAGGGGGCGGTATCCATAAAGATGCGCCTTGCGGAGCACGGAGAATTGGTCCTGAGTACCCTGAAAGAAACCGGCGAAATTTTTGGATGGTCGGCATTGGTGGAAGAAGGACGATCAACGGCCACCGCGGAATGTCTGGAGGAGACCCGGATTCTCTCCTTCGCCAAGAAAGACATAGAGGATCTCTTCAGGCGAAATCCGGCTCTGGGATACCAGTTCATGAAAAGGCTGGCCACCCTGATTTCCCGTCGTCTGCAAAATACGCGGGCCCTTCTGGTGAAGGAAATCTCCTGAAAAAAGCCTTAATCTCTTACGAATGAAGTTAGGCGCAAATTGGCAAGAAAGTTTTTCGAACAAAGGGCTTGAGGAAAATCCTAAATCCGTTACCCTCTTAGTTCTGGCTACGCCAGCTTAGGGAATAACGCATCCTCTTTCAATGAAAAAGAAGTGAGGCTATGGGGAGTCGATTTGAATCAAAAGGACGGTGATGTTATCCTTCCCTCCCCGCAGGTTGGCCAGTTGGATCAAGTTTTCACAGGCGTGATTTGGATACCTCGCCTTACTGACCAGGCCGAGTATCTCCTCATCCTGCACTAAATCCGAAAGCCCATCCGAGCAGAGGAATAAGAAATCCCCCTGCTGAACTTCAAGCTCCTGAACATCCACATCAACGGTGGGCTGAATGCCCAGGGCCCGGGTGACAATATTTTTATGGGGAGAAGAAGATAAGGCCTCCCTGGCCATCAAGCCCTGTTTATATTGCTCCCACACAAAGGAGTGGTCTTCGGTGGCCTGCTTAATGGTCTGGCCCCGCAGGTGGTAGAGGCGGCTGTCCCCGACATGGGCCACGATAGGGGTTGATGTAGAGAGGTACACGGCAACGAGCGTAGTTCCCATCCCTTTGTATGCTTGATTCTCCTGGGAGGCTTTGTATATCCTTTGGTTAGCCAGGC
>JASEHN010000706.1 GCA_030018715.1 Thermodesulfobacteriota bacterium
GCATTCAGACTGAAAAGAGCCATCTTCGCTGGTATGACTGGGAAAGGTATTCCACCCGGCAGGAGGGAAAAATGAAACTGGGTGGATTCCTGGGAACAATCAGCTTCACCGGGGACCTTTCTGCTTTCTTGCCTTACGTGATCCTTGGGGAGTTAGTCCATGTGGGCAAAGGCTCGAGCTTCGGCCTGGGCAAGTATGAAATCTTGCAGATGAACGATGAACTGTGAACTATGGACGATGAACTATGAACAATGAACAATTTGTTTATGGTTTAACGTTCATCGTTCATCGTTTAAAACGTTGCGGAAACGTTGTATTTGTTGAACTGGCTTTTCGTCTGAGGTTAAATGGGTCTATATTCTCAAGGCCATGCGCTATGCGCCTTGCTCTATGCGTAATGATGGGTTAGGGCCATGAAAAAAGATAAATACCGCGAAATCCTCATCTTCGTCGCCGGCACCACTCCCCAGATCATTACTGAAACGCTCTATGGGCTTATTCTGCAAAAGAAACCTCCGGTTTGCCCGGATGAAATATTCATCCTAACCACCGAAACCGGCAGAAAGAAAATCCAGGAGGAGTTGATCCGCAAAGAGCGGCTGGCTGCGTTTCAAAAAGAATTCAAGCTGAAGAGGATTCCGTTTGCTGAAGAAAACATTATCGTTCTGACCGATTTCCAAGGGAGCCCTTTAGATGATATTCGGGGGGCGGAGCAAAACGAGGCCGTCGGGGACCTGATCGCCGACTTCATCAGAAAGAAAGCCGGGGACCCAGCCTCTCGCCTCCATTGTTCCCTGGCCGGGGGAAGAAAGACCATGTCCTTCTACCTGGGCTCCGCCCTCCAGCTTTTTGGGCGTCCCTGGGACAGGCTCTACCACGTGCTGGTCAGCCCGGAATTCGAATCTCACCCGGAGTTCTTCTACAAACCAAAAAAGAACCGGGTGCTGTTTGTGAAGGATTCCAAGGGGAACGTGGTCAAGAAGCTCAATACAAAAGACGCTAATATTTTTCTGGCCGAGATTCCCTTTTTAAGCCTCAGCGGCAAACTTTCCTTGAACGGTAAAAAATACGGCGAACTGATCGCCGAAAGCCAGCGGGAAATCAACGCCGCCACAGTACAGCTTCCGCTGAAAGTGGATTTTCAGGATCACCTGATCGAGATCGGTGACCGGGCCATCGAAATGGTGCCCATGCAGCTTGTCGTCTACTCCGCCTTCCTGCGGGAAAAATTGGCGCGCTGCCGCCACCCGGAGCGGGAATTGTGCCTGGATTGCACGGATTGTTTTTTAGAATTGGTTGATCTCTCTAATAAGGAATCTTCAGGAAAGATGGCTGAAGACTATCGGAAAACCTATAGCCCCAAATCAAGCCGAATCGAAGATTTTTTGCGCCAATGGCCGGAAGGAATGGATGTTGATGCCCTGCGCCAGCACCGTAGCAAAATCAACCGGACCCTAAAAGAAGACATTGGAAGCGAAACTTTGCTCCCGTTTTACCAAATTTCGGCTGTGGGAAAGCATGGGAATAAGAGATACGGAGTAAGAATAGAAAAGATAAAAATATTTTTTAA